>JALYNS010000104.1 GCA_030773035.1 Chloroflexota bacterium | reverse complement strand
CGCCCGCGTGGCGGTGCGCGGCCCGTTTCGCTCGCGGCTGCGCTTCGAGCGGATGCTCGCCCGATGACCGATCGCCCGCAGCCGCTGCAGACGGTGGACCTGCTTCCCGACCAGCTCTCGCTGGCGCGCGCCCAGCTCGGATCCGGCCTTCCTGGACTGGCCGAGGGAGTCCTGCTGCGCCTGATCGCTGGGCTGGAGGCGGCCGGCAGCGGCGGCCTGGAGGAGCTGGACGCGGCACGCTCGCTGCTGGCGGAGAGCCTCTGGCGCCAGGGCCGGCCCCTGGCCGCCGGTGGGGTGGTGGCCGCCATCCGAGCGACCAGCCTCGAACGGCGCAGGCCGCTCGTCATGCTGATCGAGGCTGAGGCGCTGGCCGCATCCGGCGATGCGGACCGAGCTGCCAGGCTGGCCGAGCGGGTCGTTTCGGCGATCGGTGTCGATGAGGCCTGGAAGCTGCGCGGCGGGGTGGCAACCCGCATCACCTGGCCGGCCCCATCCTCCTTCCGAGCACCGGCTCGACGTCCCGAAGGGGTCCCGGCACCCCCCAGCCCCGCTTCGCCGACCCCGGAGCGGACCGCCGCCGCACACACACGCGTCGAGGCAGCGCGCCAGGCCTTCGCCGAGGGCGACCTGGACGAGGGAGACCGCCAGCTGGCGGCGGCGCTGCGTCTCGACCCGCGGATCGGACCGGACGGGGCGGCCATCCTGGAGGCGAGCCTCCAGGAGGAGGCGTCTGCCGAGCGTCTGCTACTCTACGGCGACCTCCTGCGCGCCGCGGGCCGCGAGGCCGACGCAACGATTGCCTTCGACCGTGCCGCGCGCGCATGAATCCCTGAACGGAGCCGATTCCCGCATGGAACGCACGCTCGTCCTGGTCAAGCCCGACGGTGTCCAGCGCGGCCTCGTTGGCGACATCGTGGCCCGCTTCGAGCGAAAGGGGCTGAAGGTGGTTGGCCTGCGCATGCTGGATGTCTCACGGTCGCTGGCCGAGCGCCACTACGCGGTGCACGCGGGCAAGCATTTCTACGCCGGCCTGGTCGACTTCATCACCTCTGGCCCGGTCGCGGCCGTGGCTCTCGAAGGACCCGACGCCATCGCCACGGTGCGTCGCATGGTCGGCCGCACGATGCCGAATGAGGCCGAGCCGGGAACGATCCGCGGCGACCTCGGGATCAGCGGCCTGCGCAACCTGATCCACGCCTCGGATGCCCCCGATACGGCGGTCGAAGAGCTCGCGATGTGGTTCGGTGCCGAGGGCCTGGTCGGCTACGGGCGCGCGATCGATGCCTGGATCGTGGCCGAGGAGCCGACCGCGTAGCTGGCGATCGGCCGCGATGGGACCTCCTCCCACCCCGAGAGGCCATCGTAGGTCGGCCGGGTGACGAAGCCGATGCGATCCAGCGGAAAGTAGCGCAGCCACGCGCGCCCGACGACCAGCTCGCGATCGATCGGCCCGAAGAAGCGCGAGTCCTGGCTGTCGGGGCGGTTGTCGCCCATCACGAAGTAGGTCCCGGTGGCGATCGTCCATGAGCGAGTGCCGTCTGCGTCCTTCGGCAGGGTCGCGGCGGGCCCACCGTCGATCGCACGCACGATGTACGACTCATCGAGCCGCACCGGGCTGCCCCCCGGCGGGGTGACGAAGACGCGCCCGTTCTCGAGGCTGACGGTGTCGCCCGGCAGGCCGATGACGCGTTTGATGAACGGGACGCCACCCTGACCGAACCCCTCGGGCGGCTGGAAGACCACGATGTCGCCTCGCTCGTAATCCTGGAAGTGCGGCGAGATCTTGTCGATCAGGACGTACTCACCCGGGTTCACGGTCGGGACCATCGACTGCTGCTCGACCTCGAACGGCTGCGCGACGAAGTTGTGAATGACCAGGTAGATGACGAGCGTCAGCACCAGCGTCTCGACGATCTCGAGGGCGCACCCGAGCCTGCGGCGAGGCGCAGGTGGCTGGGTATCGCTGGGCAGGTCGGGGCTGGGGGTCGGCTGGGGAATGTAGGTCATCGGGCTCCGTGGGATGAGGACGAGACAGGCGGCGGGTAGCATAGCCTGCTCGTGACGAAACGCGCCGTACCCCTCCGTACCCTGCTGGCCTTCGGACTCGGGCTGGCCGTGCTCGCCGCGATCCTGTACTACGCCTCGACCGTCGATGGGCTGGGGCCCAGCGTCCGGCAGATCTCCCTCACGCAGCACTTGACCGGTGACACCGAGACGGCGCTGACCACCACCAGCATCGAGGTCGACTTCTCCGAGCCGGTCGAGCAGGCGACCGCCGAGGCTGCCTTTGCGATCGACCCGTCGGTGGCCGGCTCCTTCAGCTGGAGCTCGGCCAGCCTGACCTTCACGCCGGCCTCGCGGCTGCCGCTGCGAACGGAGTTCGTGGTGACCATCGGTCCCGGCGTTCGCGACCGGGTCGGCAACGAAACGGCGACCGGCGCGTCGCCGTTCCGCTTCACAACGGTCGGCAACCCGAGCATCGTCGACGCTGACCCCGCCGATGGCGACCGGGATGTGGCCCTGGACGCCCCGATCGTCATCGATTTCTCGACGCTGATGGACACCGCCTCGGTCGAGCGTGCGCTCCGTATGGCGCCCGCAATCGATGTGCGGCTGGTGTGGGCGATGGAACGGCTGACGATCGTGCCGGTGGCGCCGCTCGACCCGAACCGTCGCTACAGCCTGACCGTCGGGGCCGGTGCGCTCGACCAGGCCGGCACGCCTCTCGAGCCCGCATTCACGCTCGCTTTCCGCACCGTCCTCTCCAGCCTCCTGCCCGAGACGTTGGTCCCCGCCAACGGCGTCGACGGCATCGCGGTCGATACCCCGATCGCGATCGTCTTCGATCGGGGCCTGGATCCCGACAGCTTGCGGGACGACCTCCTCAGCATCGAGCCGGCAGTGGCGGGCTCGCTCGACGCGATCGCCTCGCCGGGAGCCGCGGGCCTGCTCGACCCGGAGCTGCGGGTGCTGCGCTTCGAGCCATCGGGGCCGCTCGACCCGAACACGACCTACAGCGTCACGCTCCGCCCCGGCCTGCTCGGCGCTGATGGCTCCGGGCTGCCCGCCGGCATCTCCTGGACCTTCACCACCGGTGCTCCAACGGCCACGCTCTCGAACCAGGTCGTCTTCCTCTCGGACCGCGCCGGGATAGCCAACCTGTGGGCGATGAATCCGGACGGCACGAACCAGCGCCAGCTCTCGGCGGAGCTGTCGCCGGTGATCGACTACGCGGTCGCTCCCGATGGCCGTGCATTCGTGGTCGGCGACGGAGCGGTGATCGTGTGGCAGCGCGCCGACGGTTCGGCTCGCCGGGTCCTGACCGATGCCGACTCGGTCGAATTCGACCCTGCGTACTCGCCGGACGGCGGCATTCTCACCTTCGGCCGCGCTGACCCGGCCCTGGGCACCGGCCTCGGCCTGTGGATGCGTGACGCCGAAGGCAGCGATCCTCGGCCCGTCGAGCTTGCCCGCGACGAGGCAGCCTCGCCGTCCCCATCGATTCCCGCGCGCGCGCCACTGCTCAGGGCGCCCCGCATCTCTCCCGACGGGACGGCGCTCGCCTTCGTCGACGATGGCGGCTGGCTCGCCATCCTTGACCTGGAGACGGAACGGCTGTCGAAGGCCCCGTTCTTCGCACAGTCCGAGCCCATCTGGCTCCCGGACAGCAGCGCCGTGATCGTCTCAGGCCATCCGGCGGGATCAGACGGGCAGCCGCGGATCTATCAGCCTCATTCGCCGGTGCCACTGCTCGACCCGGCGTCGTTCCAGCTCGACCAGACGCAGGTGGCAGCCCTCCGAGTCGTGCGCCTGGATCGCGACGCGACGGCGGTCTCGCCCACCGCCTTCGGCCCCGGCGCGGCGCGCCCGACCCTTGATGCGAGCGGGCGGTTTGCCTACATCCGGCTGGAGAGTGCGGGCGCCGCCGCGGGGAGCCCACGGATCACGAGCGGCCTCGACGACGCAGGTGAGCGCGTGATGCGCGACCCCGGAGCCCAGGCCGGCTTCATCGCGTTCACCCCGGAGTCGCAGGCGATGATCATCTCGCGGGTGCTGCTGCCGGGCGACGCTCCGACCGAGGCCGGTGGGGTGTGGGTCGTGAACCTGCGGAGCGGCGGCGCTGAACAGCTCTCCGTCGACGGCTGGCTGCCGCGCTGGCTGCCGTGAAGGTTGACCCGTCTGTGGGCGCGGGGCTACCATACGCGGCGCACCGCTGGCGGCCGCGCTGACGCGATCCTCCGCCGGCGTTTCCGTGTGCCAGACCCATTCGGAGGTTTCATGGATTTCATCATCTGGGTGATCCCCGCTGCTGGCCTGGCCGCGGTCGCCTTCGCCCTCTACCTGGCTCGCGACGTCCTCTCCCGCGACAAAGGGCCGCAGGCGATGCAGGACGTCGGTGACACCATCCGCGAGGGAGCCGACGCCTTCGTCAAGCGGCAGTACACGACCATTGGCCTGCTCGCCCTGGTCGGGGCGCTGTTGATCGGGGTCGTCATCAGCGTCGTCGAAACCCGGGACGTGGCCGACGTCCCTGACCTTGCGGGCGCGCCGATCGGGATCATGACCGCCATCGCCTTCCTGGTGGGCGCGGCGTGCTCGATGGCGTCGGGCATCATCGGCATGTTCATCAGCGTGCGCTCGAACGTCCGCACCGCCGCCGCTGCGCGGCGCAGCCTGGTCGAGGCGGTGCAGGTGGCGATGCGGGGTGGCGCCGTCTCGGGCTTCCTGGTGGTCGCCCTCTCGCTCCTCGGGGTGTGGGGCATCTTCACCCTCTACGAGTCGTTGATCGGGGAGGTGACGATCGCGGAGGCGCCCTTCCTGATCGTCGGCTTCGGCTTCGGCGCCTCGTTCGTCGCCCTCTTCGCCCAGCTCGGTGGCGGCATCTACACCAAGGCCGCCGACGTGGGCTCCGACCTGGTCGGCAAGGTCGAGAAGGGCATCCCGGAGGACGACCCGCGGAACGCGGCGGTGATCGCCGACCTGGTTGGCGACAACGTCGGCGACTGCGCCGGTCGTGGAGCCGACCTCTTCGAGTCGACCGCCGCCGAGAACAACGGCGCCATGATCCTGGGCGTCGCCGTCTTCACCATCGCCGACACCGCTGGCTGGCCGCACCCGGAGGGCTGGATCTTCTTCCCGTTGGTCGTGCGTGGCTTCGGCCTGCTGGCCACCATCGTGGCCATGTTCTTCATCCGGGGCAGCGAGACCGAGAACCCCATGAACATCCTGAACCGGGGCTACTGGGTCACCAGCCTGCTCTCGGTCGTCGGCCTGTTCATCACCACCAGCATCATGATGGACACCGGCGGCACGGTCGGCGCCAACGGCTGGCCCGCGTGGGTCTGGTTCTTCGGCGCCGGGCTGGTGGGGCTCGCGACGAGCGTCGTCTTCGTCTACATCACGCAGTACTACACCGCCGGAGGCTATCGACCGGTGCGTGAGATCGCCGAGGCCTCCAAGACCGGTCCGGCGACCAACATCATCTCCGGCACGGCGGTGGGCTTCGAGACGACCTTCGTGACCGCCATCGCGATCGGGGTTGCCATCCTCGCCTCGCACTGGCTTGGCTCGCAGGCGGGCCTCAAGGCCGCAGATGGCCACGACGTGGGCGGCATCTTCGGGACCGCGGTGGCGACGATGGGCATGCTCATGACCACCGCCTACATCCTGGCCATGGATACGTTCGGGCCGATCACCGACAACGCCGGTGGAGTGGCCGAGTTCAGCCGCGCGGAGGCCGGTGCACGCGAGATCACCGACCGCCTCGACGCGGTCGGCAACACGACCAAGGCCCTCACCAAGGGCTATGCCATCGCCAGCGCCAGCCTTGCAGCCTTCCTCCTGTTCAGCGCCTACATCGACAAGGTCAACCTGATCCAGGGCAACCGCGGTGGCGAGCTGCTGACCTCCGTCAACCTGGCGGACGTCAGCGTCTTCGTCGCGGCACTGATCGGCGCCATGCTCGCGTACTTCTTCAGCTCGCTGGCGATCCGGGCGGTCGGGACCACGGCACAGGCGATCATCGTCGAGGTGCGTCGCCAGTTCCGGGAGATGCCCGGCATCATGGATTACACGCAGCGGCCCGACTATGCGCGGG
>JALYNS010000103.1 GCA_030773035.1 Chloroflexota bacterium | reverse complement strand
GTCGCCCTGCCTGTCGCGATGGCCGCGCTGCTGGCGCTCGGGGCGCTGGCCCTGGTCGACGCGCTCGGCCGCTCCCCCGCGCTGACCGAGGCGGAGCAGGCGTCACAGATCGCCCAGGACCTGCGCTGCCCCGACTGCCAGTCGCTGTCGGTGGCGGAGTCGCAGACGGCAGCCGCAGCGGCGATCCGTCGCCAGATCGCCGAGCTGCTGGCGGCCGGGCAGACGCCCGAACAGGTTCGCCAGCACTTCGTCGAGCGCTACGGGGAGTGGATCCTGCTGTCGCCCAGCTCTCCGCTGGCCTGGTTGCTGCCGCTCGCCGCTGTCCTGTTGGGGACCGGCATGCTGGCATGGTGGCTGCGGCGAGGTCGATCCGTCCCGGTGGCGGTGACGCAGTCCCCGGACACCGGTGCGCGCGACCGCATCCGCGAGGAGGTCGAGCGGCTCGATGCCTGACGCGTTGCAGTGGATCCTCCTCGCGGCGGTCGGTGGGGCCGCGGCCGCTGTCATTGGCTGGCCGCTGCTGCGCGGTGCGTCGACGGCAACGCAGGACGCGGCCGGCAACCCGGAGGCCGAGGCGCGCGCGCTGCGCCATCGGATCGCGCTCGAAGGGCTGCTCGACGTTGAGGCGGACCGTCGCGCCGGCTCGCTCGACGAGGCGTCCTACCAGCGCGAGCGTGCCGAGGCGGAGGAGCGAGCCGCCCAGACGCTGGGGGAGGAGGTCGAGCTCTCGGCCTCGACCGCGCCGGCACCGGGGAACGCCCGACGCGCTGCGGCCTTGCTGGGCGCCGCGCTGGCTGTCGCGCTGCTGGTCGGCCTTGCGCTGCCCGCCCCGAACGGGCTGGCCGAGCGAACGGTGATCAACCAGGCCCTTGCCGATGGGCTGGCCCGCGAGGCTGAGCGACAGGCCGAGATCCAGCGTCTCCTCGCAGGGTTCGCGGCTGATCCCACGGATGCGGAGGTCCTCTCCGACCTGGCCGATGCGTACCTGGCCGGCGACAGCACGGACGACCTGCAGCGGGCCGCCGCCGCGCTCCAGCTGCTCCTCGCGGTCGACCCAGAGGATGGATCGGCTTATCGGCGCCTCATCAACGCCTACCTCGCCGCCTCAGACCTGGCCGATGCGCAGGCCGCGACCGATTCATACGCCCAGATCGCCAGCACCGATGAGCCGGACATCCCCTTCTACCTGGGCCTGATCGCCTTCCGCGAGGGCGACGCCGCCGCAGCGGTGCGCCACTTTGATCGATTCCTGGAGCTGGCGCCGGATGACGGCCGGGCGGCGATGGTCAGCAGCTTGCGCGCGGAAGCGGCGGGGGAGCTGCCCGGGTCGAGCGCCCCGCCGGGAGGCTAGGCCTCGTCGAGGACGCGGTCGAGGGTGCGGCGCAGAGCCGCGAGCTCGGGAGCGGGAATGCGATTCAGGAAGTGCTCTCCCACGCCGCGCAGATGCGTCGGCGCGGCGCGGCGCAGGCGCGCGTGACCGGCATCGGTCAGCATCGCCCACGAGCCGCGGCGGTCGGATTCACACGAGGCTCGCTCGACCAGCGCTTCGCCCTGCAGCCGATCGACAAGGCGCGTCACGCCGCTGCGGGACAGGCCCAGCCGATCGGCCAGCTCGCTCATGCGCAGCCGTCTCTCGTCGGCACGGGCCAGGAGCAGCAGCACCTCGTACTCGCCGAGCCCGAGCGACTGCTCGGCCTGCAGCTCGCGCTCGAGCTGGCGGCGGACCTGTGCATGCGCGACCAGGAAGATGCGCCACGTCTCGAGGCGTGGGTCGCGCGGGGAGGGGATCGGGTTGGCGCTGCTCATGGTTGACGAGACAACCATATCAGGGCCGGGCCCTTCGGTCACCGAGCCCTTGGCAGCTCCATCCAGAAGGTCGACCCGACCCCCTCCAGACTCTGGACCCCCGCCGATCCGCCGTGAGCTTCCGCGATGTGTCGCACGATCGCGAGCCCCAGCCCCGCGCTCCCGCCGCCGAGCTCTTCGTCGGCGTCGCCCTCGTTCCGAGACCGGTCAACCTTGTAGAACCGCTCGAAGATGCGTCGCTGATGGGCCTCCGAGATGCCTATCCCGTCGTCGGCAACGGTGAAGCGAGTGCCGGCGGCCGATAGCTCCCAGCCGAGTCGGACCTCGCCCCCCGGGCGGCTGTACTTGACGGCGTTATGCGCCAGGTTCAGGAGTCCCTGGCCCAGGCGGCCAGGGTCCGCCGCCGCCCGAACCCCATCGGCGTCGGCCGGGTCCGGCAGGGTCCGAATCGAGACGCCGAGTCGTGCCGCGACCGGCCCGATCCGCTCGGCCAGGTCGGTAATCACGCTGTGCGGATCGACC
>JALYNS010000102.1 GCA_030773035.1 Chloroflexota bacterium | reverse complement strand
GGCGAGGAGGAGGGCGCATGGCACGAGCAGCAGGTCCCGCCGCCCCGGCGACCGTCCCGAGGACCCGCGCCGAGGGATCCCGCCGTGCCAAGACGACGAAGGCGCCCGGCGACGGGCACGTCGTGGTCATCAGCGGCCTCTCCGGGGCGGGCAAGAGCCAGGCCAGCAAGCTGTTCGAGGATCTCGGCTACTACTGCGTCGACAATCTGCCGCCTGAGCTGCTCGACCGATTCCTGGCCCTGCGCGATGCCGATCCGGTTCGCTACCGGAACGTGGCGCTCGTGCTCGACATCCGGGGCGGCGACCCCGCGCCGGCGATCGAGCAGGCCCGCGACGCCCTCCTCTCGCGCGGCCTCCCGATGCAGCTCCTCTACCTCGAAGCCAGCGACGCGGTGCTGGTCAGCCGCTTCAGCGAGACGCGCCACCGGCACCCGCTCCAGACGCGGAGCGGGGTGCAGGCGGGGATCCTGCTCGAGCGCGAACGCCTGGCGCGCACCCGTGACCTGGCCGACCACGTGATCGACACCAGCGGCCTCTCGATCGGGCAGCTCAAGGAACGCCTCTTTCGACACATTCCGCGCGACAGCGCCGCCGACGAGCTGCTGATCGACATCCTGACCTTTGGATTCAAGTTCGGCATCCCGATCGACGCCGACCTCGTCTTCGACGTTCGCTTCCTGACCAACCCCTACTACGTGCCTGACCTCAAGCCGCTCTCCGGGCTCCAGACCGCCGTTCGTGACTACGTGCTGGGGCAGCCGGAGGCGGGCCGCTTCCTTGACCTGGTCGTCGAGCTGCTGCAGCTGACCGTGCCCGCGTATCGGTCGGAGGGCAAGACGCGCCTCACCGTGGCGCTCGGCTGCACCGGCGGCTACCACCGCTCGATCGCGCTGGCCGAGGAGCTGGCAGGGCGCCTGCGCGGCCTTGGGGGCTTGTCAGTCGCGGTCTTCCATCGCGAGCTGGAACGATGAAGGGGCCACGCATCCCGCGCTGGCTCTACCCGGGGATGCACCTCAAGCGCTGGCTGGTGCTCCTCTTCTTCGGGATCACGGTGCTCGGCTTGGGTGCGGCGATCCTGCTGGTCGACTGGTACCGCGGCCTGCCGCGCGACTCATTCATCTTCGTCCTGACCGGTGCCGGGCTCGACCGGCCGATCCGCGCCGTCCTCGTCGCCATGGGCGGCGTGGCGCTGACGGCAATCGGGGTCTGGGGCCTGATGCGCAGCATCGTGTCGCCGTTCGTGACGCGCGGCGACTCGGTGCTGGAGGTGCTCTACACCAAGCGCTACCTGGCCCGCGGCCCGCGGATCGTGGCGATCGGCGGCGGGACCGGGCTGTCGACGTTGTTGCGCGGGCTGAAGGGCTACTCGGCCAACATCACCGCCATCGTCACCATGACCGACGACGGCGGCAGCAGCGGCCGCCTGCGACAGCAGCTGGGAATCGCACCGCCCGGCGACATCCGCAACTGCATCGCCGCCCTGGCCGACGCGGAGCCGCTGATGACACAGCTGATGCAATACCGCTTCCCGCCCGGCTCGGGGCTCGACGACCACGCCTTCGGGAACCTGTTCATCGCGGCGATGACCGCCGTGACCGGCGACTTCGAGGAGGCCGTACGCGAGTCGAACCGCGTCCTGGCCGTGCGTGGGCAGGTGCTGCCGGCGACAAGCGTGCCGCTCAACCTGGCCGCCACCCTCGAATCCGGTCGGCGGCTGCGCGGACAGGTCTCGATCAGCACCGCGGAAGAGCCGATCGCCCATGTCTCGATCGAGCCGGCCGACGTGCGTGCCAACCCCGAAGCGATCGAGCGCATCCTGGAGGCGGACCTGGTGGTGGTCGGGCCCGGCAGCCTCTATTCGAGCGTGCTGCCCAACCTCCTGATCAGCGACATCCGCGATGCGGTCGCGGCCGCCGACGGCATCCGGGCCTATGTCTGCAACGTGGCCACCCAGCCCGGCGAGACCGGCTTCTACAGCGCGGCCCAGCACCTCGAGGCGCTGATCGAGCACGTCGGGGACGGTCTCTTCGACTATGTCCTGCTGAACGACAACCACGACGCGCGGCGCCCGGAAGGATGGCTTGGGCAGCCGGTGCAGGTGGACGTCCGACGCCTCGAGGACCTGCCCATCACGATCGTCGAGGAGGACCTGGTGGACGTCACCAATGCCCACCGCCACGACCCGGCCAAGCTGGCCGCGGCGCTGATGCGGATTCAGCAGCAGGATCGAGCCGAGCGTCCACGTCAGCGGCGGACGGTCTCGCGACCGACCGCCTCAGCCGGCTGACCCGGCTAGCCGCATGCTGGTCGCCAGCGAGCTGAGAGGGGAGCTGGCGCGCATCCGCCCGGCCCGGGCCTGCTGTCGACGGGCCGAGCTGATGGGGCTGCTGCAGGCTGCTGATGCGGACGGCAGCGTCCAGACCCTCGACCACGCCACCGCGCGCACCGCCGTGCAGCTGGCGGCCTCGATCGGCGTGGCGGTGCCACCGCCACGGTTGGCGACGGACGTCCCGCACGCACCGGGCCGGCACCACCTGCGGGTCACGCTGGCCGGAGTTCCGACCTCCGATTGGCGGGCCGCGACCGGCAAGGCCTGCGATCGTCGCGCCTT
>JALYNS010000101.1 GCA_030773035.1 Chloroflexota bacterium | reverse complement strand
CCGAGGATGTGCCCGGCGTCGTGGAAGACGGCGGTGATGCCATCGGCCACGGACACGTCTGCGTCGTAGGCAACGGCACGGAACTGGCGGACGGTCTGCTCCACGTCGGCCAGGGTGTAGAGGGCGGCGCGGGTCATGGTCATCCCCTCGGCCGGTGCGGCACGGAGGCGGTCCGGCATCTGGCTGTCGCCCTCCAGGTGGGCTGCCTCGCTCGCCTCAGCCTCGGCGTCGGCGACCGCCGCCTGCTCGGGGTGGCGCTTGCGCCAGCGCGTCTCCGCCTCCTCCTGGAGCTTGGCGGCGTCGCGCAGCACGATCTCGGCGAGGTCGACCGTGCCACCGGTGGCATGGATCGGCCCGCTGAAGCCGGCCTTCACCAGCGCCGGGATGCGGCCGCAATGGTCGAGGTGGGCATGGGTCAGGAGGACCGCGTCGAGGGTCGTCGGGTCGAAGGCGAACGCCATTCGGTTCCGGCTGACCTCCTCCGGCGCGCCCTGGAACATGCCGCAGTCGACGAGCACGCGCCGCCCGCCGGCGGTGACCAGGAACTGCGAGCCGGTGACCGTGCCGACCGCCCCCAGGAACTGGATCTGGATGCTCAATCTGGCGCGCAGTATGGCCGATCCAGGAGCGCGGGTATGATCGGCTCGTGGCCTTCATCATCCCTCCACCGATCGAGCCGATGCTGGCCAAGCCGACCCCCGAGCTGCCCGTCGGCGAGGGCTGGCGCTACGAGCCGAAGTGGGACGGCTTCCGGGCCCTCGTCTTTCGCGACGGACCTGAGCTGTTCCTCCAGTCGCGCGACCTGAAGCCTCTGGACCGATATTTCCCGGAACTGCTCGAGCCTCTTCGGGCGGTGGGGGGGCCGAAGGCGCGCTTCGTCCTAGACGGGGAGATCGTCATCGCACGCGACGGCGAGCTCCAGTTCGAGTCGCTCCTGCTCCGCATCCATCCGGCCGCCTCGCGGGTGGCGATGCTGGCGGCCGAGACGCCGTCCTCGTTCGTCGCCTTCGACTGTCTCGCGGAGGGGGCCGATGACCTGCGCGATGCTCCGCTCGACGATCGGCGGGCTCGCCTGGAGCGGCTGCTCGCGGACCCGCCGGCATCGGTCCTGCTGACCCCGGCCACCGACGATCCGGCGCTGGCGCGCCACTGGTTCGACGTCTTCGAGGGAGCCGGGCTCGACGGCGTGATCGCCAAGCGCTCGGACCTGCGCTACCTGCCGGGCAAGCGCGAGATGGCCAAGATCAAGCACCTGCGCACCGCCGACTGCGTGGTGGCAGGCTTCCGATGGCACAAGAACGGCCCCGGCACGATGGTCGGCTCGCTGCTACTGGGGCTATGGAACGATGCCGGGCAGCTTCAGCACGCCGGGGTCACCTCTTCCTTCACGGAGGTCAAGCGCCGTGAGCTGGTCCAGTTCCTGGAGCCCTACCGGGTCAACGCGCTGGATGGCCACCCCTGGCGCGAGTGGAAGGAATGGGAGGCCGCCGCGGAGGGCAAGCGCATGCCGGGCGCCACCTCACGCTGGAACCGTGGCAAGGACCTTTCCTGGGAGCCGCTGCGACCCGAGCTGGTGTGCGAGGTGGCCTTCGACCACCTCCAGGGCGACCGCTTCCGGCACGGCACCACCTTCCAACGCTGGCGCCCCGACCGCACGCCGGACAGCTGCCGCTACGACCAGCTGGCCGAGACGCCGCCGGCCCTGCTGGCCGACCTCTTCGGCGGTCGCTGAGCGGGTACACTCCTCGCCGCCTCGATCGTCCGCAACAGGAGAAGCTCGCCCGTGAGCACCCAGGACCCGAACGCTGCCGTCAACGAGCTCGCCGACCGCTTCTGGGAAGGAGTTCTCGAGCGGGATCCCGTCCACGCCACGATCCTCGGCGACGACCGCTGGGATGACCGTCTCCCCGACCTGGGAGAGGCGGGCCGCGCCGGGGACGCCGCTGCCTACCGCGAGACGCTGGCCGATGCAGGGGCGATCGATTCCGCCAGCCTTGACCCCGAGCAGGTGATCACCCGCGACATGCTCGTGCTCGTGGCTGAAACCCACCTCGAGGCGCTGGCACAGAAGCAGTACCAGCTCACGATCAACCACATCTTCGGCGTCCAGACCATGCCGGTGCGCGTGGCCCAGTACCAGCTCGCCGACACGCCTGAGGGCCTGGAGCGCCTGCTGACCAGGTTCGCGGCCTATCCGACAGCGATCGAGCAGGAGATCGAGACGCTGCGAGAGGGGCTTGGGGACTCACGCACCGGTGCCGCGGTCCCGGTCCGCAAGGAGATCGAGCAGATCGAGCGGATGCTCGCGCTGCCGGTCGAGGAGTTCCCCGCCGTCACGATGGCGCACGTCGCGGACGACGCCGCCCGCTCTCGGGTCCAGGCCGCCGTCGAGGCGCAGATCTATCCGGCGCTGGGCGGACTGGCCGCCTTCCTCGCCGACGAGTACGAGGCCCAGGCGCGATCGGAGCCGGGGATCAGTGCCACGCCGGGCGGCGAGGAGGCGTATCGGCTCGCCATCCGAATGCACACCACCGTCGACACCACGCCCGACGAGGTGCATCGCTTCGGGCTCGAGGACCTGGCGCACATCGAGGCCGAGAAGGACGAGATCGCCCGGCGCGCCGGGCATCGGGACCGGTCTGCCTACGCCAAGGCGCTGGCCGAGGATCCGGCCAACCGCCCCACATCACGGGAGCAGATCGTCGAGCTGGCGGTGGAGCAGACGCAACGGGCCTTCGCCACCGCCCCGCGTTACTTCGGACGGCTGCCCACCGCCGACTGCGAGGTCAAGGCCGTCGAGGAGTACCGCGAGCGGGAGGTGCCGCCCGCCTTCTACATGCCGCCATCGCTCGACGGCTCGCGCGCGGGCCAGTACTACATCAACACCTACCAGCCGGAGGAGCGGCAGCTCCACGGGCTCGCATCGATCACCTTCCACGAGGCGACGCCGGGACACCACTTCCAGCTCGCCATCGAGATGGAGCTGACCGGGCTTCCTGCCTTCCGCACGCTCGGCTCCCGGATGGCCGGCGCGGCCTACTCGGAGGGCTGGGGCCTGTACTGCGAGCGCCTGGCCGACGAGATGGGCCTGTACCTCTCGGACGCGGAGCGGCTCGGCATGCTCAACGCGCAGTCATTCCGCGCGGCGCGGCTGGTCGTCGATTCGGGGCTGCACGCCTTCGGCTGGAGCCGGGCGCGGGCGATCGAATTCATGCACGAGCGCGGATCGCTGCCCCCAGTCGACGCGGAGATCGAGGTGGACCGCTATACCATCTGGCCAGGACAGGCGCTGGCGTACAAGATCGGGCAGCGCGAGATCGAGCGGGCGCGGCGCGAGGTGAGCGAGCTGATGGGAGACCGCTTCGACCTGCGCACCTTCCACGACGAGGTGCTCGGCCACGGATCGGTGCCGTTGGCCACTCTTCGGCGCGAGATCCTCGGGTGGGTGGAGGCGGCGGTCGCGGCCCGCTCGGGCGCGCCGACGGGGTAGGCAGCGTGCGGGCGCCGGAACGGGTCACCCTCACAGGTCGCTTCGTGCGCCTGGAGCCGATCGAGGAGCGGCATCGCGACGACCTGCTCGCCGCGGCTGCCCAGGATCCGGTGACGTTCCGTTTCATGGGGTCGGACCTGTCAGTCGGCGCAGTGGCCTGGCCGCCGTACCTGGCGGACGCGCAGCGCCCCGATTACGTTGCCTGGGCGACGGTGGACGCGGCGACCGGCCACGCCATCGGCTCAAGCCGATTCGGCGACATCGCGCCCGAGCATGGGCGCGTCGAGATCGGCTGGACCTGGATCGCGCCGTCACACCAGCGCAGCGCGGTCAACACCGAGGCCAAGCTGCTCCAGCTGGGCTACGCCTTCGACGAGCTGGGCGCGACCCGGGTCGCCCTCAAGACCGACGGCCGCAACCTGCGCTCGCAGGCGGCGATCGAGCGGCTCGGCGCGCAGCGGGAGGGGACCCTGCGCCGGCACCTGCGCCTGCCGGACGGGTTCATCCGCGACACCGTCTACTTCTCGATCCTCTCCGAAGAGTGGCCGGTGGTGAAGGCCCGCCTCGAGGAGCGGCTCAGCCTGGGCTGATCGGATCAGGGTTGTCGTTGATCTCCTGCGCCGCCTTGATGCCGGACTCCAGGGCGCCCTGGATCCAGGCGTGGTACAGGGAGCAGTGCTCGCCGGCAAAGTAGATCCGCCCCTCGGGCCGCACGATGTCCGCCTGGAGCTGGGTCTGCTGCTCCGGAGCGAAGAGCGCGAATGCCCCGTTCGCGTAGCGGTCGTCGTACCAGGCATGGGAGGCCCCCACCTCGTACACGTCGCGGATGCGGGGATGGATCCTTGACACGTCGTCGAGCGCCTCTTCGAGCCGCGTCTCCTCGTCCATCGCGCCCCAGCGCAACGCGTCCTGGCTCCACGTGTAGGAGGCAAGCAGGATCCCGCGTGAGGTGGTCGGGTCGGGGGTCGGGTAGTTGATGCGACGGATCGGAAGGTCGGTGACCGTGGCCCCGCCGAAGATCCCGTCATCTGCCTCCCAGATGCGATCGCTGACCTGGAACAGGATCTTGGTCGAGGCCGAGTAGTTCAGCTGCCGGATGGCCCGCTGCTTTTCGTGCGAGAAGGGCGTCAGCTGCTCGACCTGGCGCAGGACCGAGAAGGGGATGGCGCAGATCGCGTAGTCGGCGCGCTCCGTGTAGCGCCCCGCCTCGGTCTTGAAATGGACCGTCACCGAATCGGCATCCTGCTCGATGGCGAAGACCTCCGCGCCGAAGCGAATGCGGTCCTGCAGCTCTCCGTAGAAGGCGCGCGGCAGCATGTCGGTGCCGCCCACGATCTCCTGCATGTCCTCGAAGGACTTGCCCAGGTCCTCGCGCAGCTCCTCGACGACGGCGTTGTTCATGTCCGACTCGACGAAGTTGATGACCCCATACATCTCGATGGCGCCTTCGCTGAAGCCCTTCAGAACCAGGAATTCGCGGAGCGAGTACTGGTCGTACTCGCGCACGATCTGCTCCCAGCCGGCGTCACCGTCGCGCTCGAGCAGCTCGCGCAGGTCTCGGGTCGCGTCGGCCCACAGCTCGTCAATGCTGCGGCCGCGCTCGTGATCGGCGACGTCGAATGGGAGCTCGCCGGGATGCCCGTGCGCCTCCTCCGCTGTCATGCGCTTGCCGCCGACGTGGACCAGGCCCTTGGGGTTTCCCATCATGAATGGGCGCAGCGACAGCCCGAACAGGCTGACGTACTTCAGCGTGAGGTCGTGCACCCGCGGGATGCGCATCGCGCCTGCCTCGGCGTAGAGGCCAGGGGCGAACGAGCGCAGCGTGTAGACCCGGCCCCCGACGCGATTCTGCGCCTCGAGGATCAGCGGGTCATGACCCTGCCGGGCCAGCTCGAAGGCGGCAACCAGGCCCGCCATGCCGGCGCCGATGACGACCACTCTCTTCCTGCGTCCGGGGTGCGGCTCGAGGCCCTCGCGTGGGACAGCCAGCACCTCCTCCGCGACCGGCTCGTCGGACGCTGGCGGCT
>JALYNS010000100.1 GCA_030773035.1 Chloroflexota bacterium | reverse complement strand
GACATGAACCAGCCGACCTGGTCGACCGATGTCTTCATTCCGGCCAAGAACGGCACCACCGTCGGGATGAGCGGCATCCAGACCAACACCGTTCCCGCCGGCATCTACACCGTCTGGCTGGAAGGGCATTCCGGCAACCCGTACTTCCAGACTCGTCGCTACCCGGTGCCCGTCAAGGTGGGCGGATCGGTGCGTGACTTCAGCCTCGGCAACTCGACCACGAACGGCGCCGCGGCGGCCCTCGGCGGCTCGATCAGCCTCCCGATCTACGTCTCGACGACGAGCGCCGCCAGCACGAAGTGGGGCGCCACCGGCTCGACGGTCGCGCTGACTGTGGACGCGGCGAGTTTCACGGACTGCGCCCTCGTGCCGGCAACCATCAGTGCCGGCCAGATCACGCTCAGCGCGGCGGCGGTCACCCCGAGCTCGAGCGGGTCGGGCGCCCTCTCCACGCTGTCGATCAGCACCGTGGGATTGGCGCCCGGCTGCTACCGATTCGACCTCCGCGCGTACGGCACGAATGGATCGGGTGAGCCGGTGACCCACCTCATGCCGATCACCTTCACCGTCGCCACCACGGCGAGCGGCGGCTCGTACGTCGACATCATCGGCTTCACGGTCTTCGAAGTGACCGATATCGCCGCCAACGCCATCTCGGGTCGCGCGGTCTCCGGCGTCGCTGCCGACCCGAACGACCCGACGCTGCGCCGTGCCCAGCATCCGCGCCTGGCACCCTGGAACTAGGACCCAACTGGAGATGCCGGCCGTGGAATACGAATACACCGACACGAATCGTCGCCGCTCGAAGCTGTATATCGGCGTCGGCCTCGTGATCGCGCTTGTCGCCGCGGGCTCGGTCTACCTCGTCACGCAGCAGGCAAGCCTGGGAAACCGTGCTCAGGCAGCCATGCGCGACGTGGTGGTCGCCGTTCGCGACATCCCCAGCCGCAAGCCGATCGAGGAAGGAGACGTCACCGTCCGCTCGGTCGTGGCTGATTCGACCAACCAGACCGCGTTCACCCGGATCGACGAGGTGCTGAACCGCGTCAGCGGCGTGTCGATCGCGGCGGGCCAGCTGATCACGCGCAATGTGCTCGCCTCGGCCGCCGAGGGGCAGGCGTTCTCGATCCTGGATCCGGGGACGAGCTTCGACCCGCTGGGGCCGGACTGGCGAGCGGTGAGCGTCAGCGTGCCAGACGACCGCGCGGTGGCGGGGCTTCTGCAGGCGGGTCAGCGGGTCGACCTGCTGGTCACCATGGCGATCAATCCGGAGCTTGGACCGAAACCCGACCCATCGGCCACGCCGACCGAGGCGGTCATCCCGGGCCCCTCGACCAAGGAGACCCTCCAGGCCCTCACCATCCTGGCCCGCAACGGTGCGATGTACATCCTGCGCACCGACCTGGCCACGGCCGAGCAGATCGCCGAGCTCCAGGCTGCCGGTGGCCAGTTCGCACTGGTGCTGCGTCCCGAGGAGGATGGCCGCACCGCAACCACCCTTGGGTCGACCATCGACATGCTGCTCGAGCAGTTCGATTTCCCGATCCCCAGGGTGCCGGACTTCGGCGAGGTCAGTCCGACCCCGACGCCCGCTCCATGAGCGCCGCGTAGCCGGCGGCCACCTGGCGACGCGTCTCCTCCATCGGCGCCGAGCCGTCGATCACCCGATCGGCGACGGCGACCTTGTCCTCCTGGGTGGTCTGGTTGGCCAGCCGGGCCAGCGCGTCTGCCGCGTCCATGCCACGCGCGGCCAGCCGGGCCAGCGCATCCGCCTCGTCGCAGCGCACCACCCAGGTCTCGTCGCAGCGGTCGCGCAGCGGCGACTCGAGGAGCTTGATCGCCTCGATGCAGGCCACCTCCGCCCCCGCCGCCACGAGCTCGGCGAGGCGGGCGCGGACCTCGTCGCGCACGGGCGGGTGCAGGATCGCCTCGAGATCGGCCAGTGCGGCGGGGTCGTGGAAGACCAGATCGGCCAGTTCAGCGGGGTCCAGCGTGCCGAAGCGCGCCTCGATTCGGTTGCGAACCTCCCAGTCGTTGTTGCGGACCTGGCGTGTGACCGCGTCCGCGTCGATGGTTGCGACGCCGAGGTCGCGCAGCATGCCGGCGACCGTGGTCTTGCCGCAGCCGATGTTGCCGGTCAGCCCGATCACCTTCATACCGGGTCCTCCCCAGGCGGCAATGCCTGGCAGCGGGGGCAGAAGTGCGTGCTGCGCTGTCCGACCACGATGCGCGAGATTGCGCGCCCGCAGCGCAGGCAGGGCTCCCCCGTTCGCTGGTACACGGCGAGCCGCTCGGCGTTATCGCCCGGCTCACCGTCAGCCCCCACGTAGTCGGCGAAGCTGGCGCCGCGGTTGGCGATCCCCTGGCGCAGCACGGCGCGCACGGCGCGATGCAACCGCCGGATCTCGCGTGGGGTGAGCGTGTCGGCGGCGCGGAGCGGGTGAAGGCGGGCGCGCCAGAGCGCCTCGTCGGCGTAGATGTTGCCGACCCCGGCGATGAACGACTGGTCGAGGAGCAGCGTCTTCAGCCGCGCAGAGCGCCCCTTCAGCCGCCCGGCGAAGCGCTCCGAGCTGAAGGATCGCGACAGCGGCTCAGGGCCGTGACGGGCGAAGACATCCCCGACCCGGTACGGCTCGCGCCGCTCGCGCACGGTCCGCTTCCGAGAGCTGCGTGGCATGAGCCCGCCCCGCTCCCACAGCCCGATCCTGCCGAACTTGCGCACGTCGCGGTAGCGCAGCTCGCGTCCGTCGGCCAGCGTGAAGATGACCCGCGCATACGGGTCGTCGGCCGTCCCCTCCGGCGCGACGATCAGCGCCCCGGACATGCGCTGCGCAACCGTCATGACGCGACCGTCGGCGAGGTGCAGCAGCACGCTCTTGGCCCGACGCCCGACGCGCCGGATGGTGGCTCCGCGCAGCTCGCCGACGAAGCGCTCAACGGGCTGAGGGTGCCGGATCGTGCGCTCCCATCTCACCTCGGTATCGGCGATGGTGGCACCCGCCACCCAGCGCTGCAGGTCGCGCGCCACGGTCTCGACCTCGGGCAGCTCCGGCATGCGTCAGCCGCCGACCTCCAGCAGCACGGGCTCGTCACGCTCCGCCTCCGCGGGCACCGCCTCGCGCCGCCAGCCTCCATCGGTGAGGGGCTCGAGGCGGTCCATCCGCTCCCAGTCGACCCCGACCTTGAGGTCGACCGTGAGGGGGACGTCGAGCGGCAGGGCGCCCTCCATCACCTCCCGGGCGAGCGTGGCGAGGATCGGCAGCTCGGCCTCATCGGTCTCGAAGACGAGCTCGTCGTGCACCTGGAGCAGCATCCGCGAGCTCATCCCGCGCGTCCGCATGGCGGCCGCCAGCTTGACCATGGCGATCTTGATCCCGTCGGCGGCGGTTCCCTGGATCGGCATGTTGATCGCCATCCGCTCCCCCGCCTGGCGCAGCGACGGATTGCGGGCGGTCAGCTCGGGGATGTAGCGGCGGCGTCCGAGCAGGGTCGACACGAACCCCTGGTCACGGGCCAGGATCTTCATCTCGACGATGTAGCGCCGGATGCCCTCGTAGGCCGCGAAATAGTCGGCGATGAAGCGCTGTGCCTCCTCGCGAGGGATGCGGAGCCGATCGGCCAGGCCGAAGTCGCTCATCCCGTAGGCGACGCCGAAGTTGACCATCTTTGCCATGCTGCGCTGCTCGAAGGTGACCTCCGCGGGCTCGAGCTTGAGGACACGCGCGGCGGTCGAGCGGTGGATATCCTCGTGCGCCGCGAAGGCCGCCTTCAGCCCGGGATCGCCGGACACGTGCGCCAGGATCCGAAGCTCCACCTGCGAGTAGTCCGCGGCCAGCAGCGACTTCCCGGGCGGGGCGACGAAGGCGCGCCGGATGCGCCGTCCCAGCGCGGTGCGGATGGGGATGTTCTGCAGGTTGGGATCGGAGCTGGAGAGGCGGCCCGTGGCGGCGATCGCCTGCGAGTAGGTGGTGTGCACCCGCCCGTCGGCGTCCATCAGCAGCGGCAGCGCGTCGACGTATGTCGACTTGAGCTTGGCCACCTGGCGGTGCTCCAGGATCAGCGACACCACCTCGTGCTTGTCGCGCAGCTCTTCGAGGACCGATGCGTCGGTCGAGTAGCCGGTCCGGGTGCGCTTGGTGGCGGCCAGTCCCAGCTCGAGGAACAGGATCTGCTCCAGCTGCTTGGGTGAGCCGATGTTGAAGGGATGCCCGACCAGCTCGTAGATGCGCGATTCAAGGCCGGCCAGCTGCTCGCCGAACTCGGTGGCCATGGCGCTGAGGACCCCGCCGTCGATCTGCACCCCGGCCAGCTCCATCCCGGCAAGCACCGGCATGAGCGGCATCTCGACCTCGGTGAACAGGTTGGTGAGTCCGGCCTCGGCCATCTCGGCCTCGAGCGCCGGCTTCACCAGCAGGGCGGTCAGCGCCTCCGCAGCCGCGCGCCGGGCGACAACCGCCTCCTCCGCGCCTGACTCGCCGCTGATCGGGCGGGGCGGCAGCTCAGCGGAATAGCGGTTGGCGGCGAGGTCGTCGAGGGTCTGGGCGCGCAGCGCGGCGTTGCACATGTATGAGGCCACCAGCGTGTCGAAAGCCGGTCCGCCCAGGGTCTCGCCGGAGCGGGTCAGGAGCACGACCAGCTGCTTCAGGTCGTGCCCGATCAGTGGCCGGTCGCCACGGGCAAGCCAGCGCGGCAGCCAGGCGTCGTCGTCACCGGCCTCGGCGCCAACGGGCAGGTACCAGCACGACCCGTCCTCGCCGGCGAACGCGAGGCCGAGCAGCGCGCGCTCCAGCGGCCGGCCTGGTCCGGTCGCCCAGCCGAGGCCGACGTTGCCGCTGTGCGCCGCCAGCCAGGCCTCCAGCTCGACGCGATCCGCCTCGCTGCGCGGAATGCGGGGATCGACATGCTCGATCGCGCCGCCCGGGTCGACCAGCGGGTCAGGAGCACGACCAGCTGCTTCAGGTCGTG
>JALYNS010000099.1 GCA_030773035.1 Chloroflexota bacterium | reverse complement strand
GGCGCGCCCCTCGCCTATGGCCTGTGCCGGCCGCCGGGGCACCATGCCGCGCGCGGGATGCTGGGCGGCTACTGCTACTTCAACAACGCGGCGATCGTGGCGGAGTGGCTGCGACGGGAGGGCGGGGCCCGGCGTGTGGCGATCCTGGACATCGACTTCCACCACGGCAACGGCACGCAGCAGATCTTCTGGGAGCGTGGTGACGTGCTCTACCTCTCCCTGCACGGCGATCCCGCGAGGGCTTACCCGTACTTCTCCGGCTACGCCGCCGAGACCGGGGCGGCCGATGGGGCCGGGCTGACGCGCAACTGGCCGCTAGCGGCGCGGACGGGGCTGGACGGCTACGCCACGGCCCTCGCCGAGGCGCTGCGCATGGTGGTCTCCTTCGCGCCAGACGCGCCGCTCGTCATCTCAGCGGGCTTCGACACGTTCGAGGACGACCCCATCGGTGACCTCGCGCTGCGAACCTCCGACTACGGCGAGATCGGGCGCATGATCGCCGGACTCGGCCTGCCGATGGTCGTGCTGCAGGAGGGCGGCTACGCCGTGGAGGCACTGGGAGCGAATGCACTCGCCCTCCTCATGGGCCTGCGCGGCGAGTGACCGCGCGCTCGGGTCGGCCGCTGTGGCCGGCGTACCTGGCCACCTTCACCTTCACCCTCGGCCAGTGGGCGTCCGGCGTCGCCATCCCGTTGCACGTCGAGTCGTTGGGTGGCTCCCTGACCGAGGCCGGCACCATCGCCGCCATTCGCTTTGGGCTGGGCGCCTTCTTCAGCCTGCCGTTCGGTGCGGTGGCCGATGCCTGGGGGACGCGTCGCACGCTGACCGTGGCAGTGGTGGGCAGCGCGCTGGTCAACCTCGTGCCGCTGCTTGCCCAGGCAAGCCATACCACCGCCCCGCTGTATGCGTGGGCGATCCTGTCCGGGCTTACATCGTCGCTCTTCCTGCCGGCGATCGGTGCGTACGTGGCAGGCAGCGCGCACGAGGCGCGTCGCGGCTCGGCCTTCGGCTGGCTGACCCTCGGCACGCATGCCGGCGTGGCGACCGGTCCGGCGGTCGGAGGACTGGCCTGGCAGCACCTGGGGATCGCTCCCACCTACCTGGTTGCCTCGCTGCTGGCGATCGCGGCGCTGATCGGGCCGATCCTGCTCAGCGGATCGGTCCGCACCCGGATCGACCTGCGACGCCTGCCAGCCATGATCGGCGGTGTCGCTCGTGAACGCGTGATCGTCGGTTGCTGGGTGGCGGCCTTCGGGATCGGGCTGCCGTGGGGCGCGGTGATCGGCCTCTTCCCGCTCTTCGGCACCTCGATCGGCCTGGCGGCCGGCTCCATCGGCCTGTTGCTGGCGCTCCAGTCGATCACCAACGGCTTGTCGCGCGTGCCACTCGGCCGCCTCATCGACCGGCGTGCGGTTGCTCCGCTGGCCGCCGCTGCCGGCTGCACGGCCTATGCCGCCATCACCGCGCTGCTCGGGCTCCAGACCGGGCCGATCGGGATCGCGGCGATCTTCATGACGAGCATCCTGGCGCTCGCCTTCACGCTGATGATGATCCAGGTCGTGATCAGTGAACGCGCTCCAGCGGAGCTGCGCGCGACCGGCCTGGGCGGCTACACCACGGCGCTCTCCGCCGGGCTGGGGATCGGTCCCTTCGTGGCGGGCGCGGTGGCCCAGGAAGGCGGATTCGGGATCGGCTACGCCGCCGTCGCCGGCATGGGGGCGCTGGTGGCCGTCTGCGCGGGCGTCCTCCTCCTGGGCGCGCGGCGCGCCAGTGGGGGGACCGCCGGCTGAGCCTCAGCCCTTCAGGATCTCGGCAAAGACGGCCGGGTCGACGTTGCCACCGCTGATCACGATCACCCGATGGTCGTCGCCCTCTGGTTGCGGAGCCGCGCCGGACAGGTGTGCCGCCATCCCGGCCGCACCGGACGCCTCGACGACCAGGCGTGCCCGGGCGGCGAGCTGCCGCATCGCATTGGCCATCTGCTCCTCGCTCACGGTCACGATCTCGTCCATATAGCGCCGCAGGTGCAGGAAGGGCAGCCAGCCGAGCTTCTCGACGCGCAGCCCGTCGGCCATGGTCCGCGTCGTGAGCGCCCCGTCCCAGCGCACGATCTCGCCCGCTGCCAGCGACTCCTGCGCGTCGGCCGCCAGCTCAGGCTCGACCCCGATCACCCGGGCGTTCGGAGCGAGGGCCTTGATGGCGGTGGCGATCCCGGAGGACAGCCCGCCGCCGCTCACCGGGATCAGAACGCTGGTGACCTGCGGCAGGTCCTCGCCGATCTCCAGGCCGCAGGTCCCCTGCCCGGCGATGATGCGCCGGTCGTCGTAGGGCTCGATCATGACCCGCCCGTCCCGCTCGACGTGGTCCAGCGCGATCGCATGGCGCTCCTCGCCGGTGCGTCCAGCGAAGACGATCTCGGCATCGTCGCGACGCACCCCCTCGACCTTGACCGGCGGAGCGTCCTCCGGCATCACGATGGTCGCGTGGGCGCCCAGCAGCCGGGCGGCGCGGGCGACCGCCTGCGCGTGGTTGCCCGACGAGTAGGTGACCACACCGCGGGCGCGCTCGTCATCGGTCAGCGAGGCGACCGCGTTGTAGGCGCCGCGCATCTTGAACGCCCCGACCGGCTGGAGGCTCTCAGGCTTGAGCCAGGTGCGATCGTCCCAGCGCAGGAGCGGGGTGTGGAGCGCGACCCCGTGGATCCGCTCCGCCGCGCCGCGGATCTCGTCGATGCTCACGAGCTCCAGCCCGTCGAGCTGGTCGACGTGCTCCGCCAGGTGTCCGAGGATGAAGCGCTCGACCATGGCCGACAGCGTCATCTCGCCGCGCTTCGGATGCACGCCGCGGGCCTCCCACGCCTCCGGGGCGAGGCCTCCGAGCGTCGTCGAGATCTCGTCGATCTTGGCGGTCACGCGGCGCAGCAGCTCGCCGGGCTCCGTGCGGCGCTCCTGCTCGATGGCCGCGATCCGCCCCGGATCGGTGTGGGTGCGACCGAAGGGCAGCGGCTCGGCCGCTCCGGCCGCGTGTGCATCGAGCACGGCGCGGAACTGCTCGAGCCAGTAGCCGGGGAATTCGGCGACGTGTGCCCAGACCTGGCCCGCCTCCCAGCGCTCGGATGCCCCCGGGTCGGGATCGGTCAGGCCGGCCGGCAGCGGTCGCGCGGCATGCTCCGCCAGCCGTCGCTGCAGGGCGGCCAGGCGCGAGAGGGACGCTGCCACCGCCTCGCTGCTCATCGGTTCGCCGGTCGCTCGATGATCGGCGTCGTCAGCTCGCCGAGCCGCTCGACCGCCAGCGTCACGACGTCTCCAGGCTCCAGGTAGCGCTTCAGGATCTCATCGCGGACCTCGAGCAGGCAGCCGGTGCCGACCGTCCCCGAACCGATCAGGTCGCCGGGCCGCAGCCGCACGTCCGCGCTGGCGCGGGCGATCATCTCCCCGAAGCTGAACTGGAGATCGGCCCAGGTTCCGCGCGAGAGCTCGGTACCGTTGACGCTGGCCGTCATCGCCAGATCGTAGCCCTTGCCGCTGAGCGCATCGGCCAGCTCGTCGGGTGTGACCAGCCATGGCCCGATGGAGGAGGCGAAGTCCTTGCCCTTGGCAGGGCCCAGCCGCACGGTCGTCTCGTCGCGCTGCAGGTCGCGGGCGCTCCAGTCGTTGAAGACCAGGTAGCCGCCGATTGCCTCTTCCGCGCGCTCCGGCCCGAGGTCGTGGACCGGCGTGTCGATCAGCGCGGCGACTTCCAGCTCGTAGTCGAGCTCCTGCGAGGCTGCCGGGCACCAGACCGGATCGTCCGGGCCGCGGATCTCCGACACGTTGCTGAAATAGAAGATCGGCAGCCGGTACCAGGCATCCGGCACCGTCCCGCCGCGGCGCTCCCACATCGTCTTGACGTGGCCCTCGAAGGCGTAGAAGTCGCGGAGCGAGGGCGGCTGCAGGATGGGCGGGCCGAACTCCAGGTCTTCCGCCTCGAGCGCCTCCTCGGCATCTGCCGCTTCCACCAGATCGCCGAGTGCCTCCACACGGAGGCCATGCCGCAGCAACGCGTCGAGAGTCGTCAGCGGTTGCCGGTGGAGCACCGAGTTGTGCGCCAGGCGGGGGTCTGCCTGCACCTGGCCGCGGCGCACTGGCTCGAGATCGAGCCAGCGAGCCGGGGCTTCCCCGGTGTCGAGTGCCGCCGCCAGCCGCCACGGCGTCCCAATCGGCGCGGCCGTCTCGCGGACGTGGGCGATCTTCATCGTGCCGAGTCTAGCGTCCGTCGGAGTCCCGACCGGTCGGTAGAATCGGGCGCAGTGAAACGCATCGGATTCCTGTCGTTCGGCCACTGGACCGATGCGCCGCCCTCGAGCACGCGATCGGCGTCCGAGGCGCTCCTGCAATCCATCGAGCTGGCGGTCGCCGCCGAAGAGCTCGGCGCGGACGGCGCCTATTTTCGGGTGCACCACTTCGCGCGGCAGCTCGCATCGCCCTTCCCGCTGCTGGCCGCGATTGGGGCGCGGACCAGCCGCATCGAAATCGGGACGGCGGTCATCGACATGCGCTACGAGAACCCGTACTACATGGCCGAGGACGCGGGCGCAGCTGACCTGATTGCCGGCGGCCGCCTGCAGCTCGGGATCAGCCGCGGGTCGCCGGAGCAGGTCATCGAGGGCTACCGCCACTTCGGCCACGTCCCGGCCGAGGGCGAGGATGACGGCGCCATGGCCCGCAGGCAGAGCCAGGTCTTCCTGGACCTGCTGTCGGGCAATGGGTTCGCGGAGCCCAATCCACGGCCGATGTTCCCGAATCCCCCGGGCCTGCTGCGCGTGGAGCCGCATTCCCCTGGACTGCGCGACCGGATCTGGTGGGGCGCCGCCACGAATGCGACCGCAGCCTGGGCAGCGACGCTGGGCATGAACATGCAGACGTCAACCCTGAAGTTCGACGAGAGCGGCGAGCCACTGCATCTCCAGCAGGCGGAGCAGATCGACGCGTTTCGGACCGCCTGGCGCGAGGCCGGCCACGCTCGCGAGCCGCGCGTCTCGGTGAGCCGCAGCATCTTCCCGCTGGTCGACGATCGCGACCGCGCCTACTTCGGGCATGCGCAGCAGGGAAGCGACCAGATCGGCTACCTCGACGAGACAACTCGGGCGGTCTTCGGCCGCACCTACGCCGCCGAGCCGGACGTCCTCGTCAGGCAGCTGGCGGAGGACACGGCCATTGCCGCCGCCGATACGTTGCTCCTTACGGTGCCGAACCAGCTGGGCGTGGACTACAACGCCCACGTCATCGAGAGCGTCCTGCGCCACGTTGCCCCGGCGCTCGGTTGGCGCTAGGCCGAGTAGGGCTCGCAGCCGTCCTCGACGAAGATGTATCCGGCATCCATCTGACTGCCCGGCTCCACCGCTCGGTTCCACTCGTCCACTGGCACCAGTCGATCGCATCGCTGCATTTCAATCCGCCCGGATCCGTAGCTGTCAGCCCGCGCATCTGTGGTGATCTCCACATCACCGGGGCCGCGGACGATGTACGAGCGGGTAAATGGGGCACCTTCCACCGTAGTGGCCCGGATCACGAACGTCGCTGCAGTCCCGGCCTGGAAAGCAGTCAAGAGGCATAGGCGCCCGCCTTGGTTCAAGCTCTGTTGCTCGACCCCACAGTCGCGGCCGGACACCGGCGGAGCGTAGGTGCCAGCCCCCGGCCAGAGGGTGCAGCCGGCGAGTATTACGGCGACGACGAACCAGGCGCGAGTGGCGCGCATCAGAGGTTCCCGCGCTTCTCCTGCTCGCGCTCGATCGCCTCGAAGAGCGCCTTGAAGTTGCCGACCCCGAAGCCCCGCGAGCCATGCCGCTCGATGAGCTCGAAGAAGAAGGTCGGCCGATCCTGCACCGGCTTGGTGAAGATCTGGAGCAGGTAGCCCTCTTCGTCGCGATCCGCCTCGATACCCAGCTCCTCGAGGGTCTCCATGGGGATGCCGACGTCGCCGACGCGCTCCGGCAGGTTGGCGTAGTACTCGTGCGGCAGGCCCAGGAACTCGACGCCGCGCTCGCGCAGGACGCGGACCGTCGCGACGATGTCCTCGGTGCGCAGCGCGATGTGCTGCGTGCCGGCCTCCAGGTAGTAGTCCAGGAACTCCTGGATCTGGCTCTTGCGCTTGCCGGC
>JALYNS010000098.1 GCA_030773035.1 Chloroflexota bacterium | reverse complement strand
CACCCATACCATCGAGCTGCGTAGATGAGAAACCGGGCAACGCTGGTGGGGATCCCCGTGGTGGTCGCGGCGGCCATCCTGATCGGACTGGCGGCTGCCAACATCTTCCCGTTCGCCAGGCCAACCTCGACTCCGACCCCGTCAAGCCCGACCGCGAGCACGGCCGTCGACGCTTCCGAGGCTCCCTCGATCAGCCCCATCCCCAGCCCCACGCCGCTGCCCCCACCGGGCGCGCTGTACGCCGCCTGCGACGACCTCGACGAAGTGGCTCCGCTCGCCCTGCGAGTCGATCAAGGGGACGACATAGGGCGGGGGGGGCTCATCAGCGTGTACGAGGATGGACATGTCCTCACCCCTGGTCTGACGTTGGGCGGCAGCGGCGCCGGGGCCTGGATGCTGGCCCGCCGTCTCACGCCGGCAGGGATTGCGCAACTGCGTGAGACGGTCACGACCACTGGCCTGTTCAGTGAGAGCGGCCGCTACGACGCCGTGGCACTGCCCAACGTCGAACCACCCGGACGTGGAAGCAATAGCTATGCGATATCCGTTGGATCTGGCGCCGATGCCGTTACCGTCCACTGGGCCTCGATGTTCCCCGACGATGCCCTCTACTACGAGCCGTCCCCCGAGCGGGAGGAACTCGATGTGTTGGGGGCCCGGATGATCGCCTTCGACACGTGGCTGCCCGCTGATGCATGGGCGGAGCCCGATCCATGCACGGTTCAGGCCTTGCGCTTCCGCGTGTTCATCTTCGCGGATTCCTACGGCGGCGCGCTGGCAGACCTGCCGCCTGATGTCGCTGACGTGCCGTGGCCGCTGGGCGGCGAGATCCTCTCCTGGGGCGCCGACGTTGGCCCACCCGACGAGCCGCGGCTCGCGGTACGATGCGGGATCGCCGCCCGGGCCGATGCCTCACGTCTCGTGGACGAGCTCCGCGAGGCTGGAGTGTTCGAACCGTTTTCCACGACCCTTGACGCCGGCCCAGCCATCGAGCTGCAGCTTGGCGATCGAGCCGCGAATCGGATCCTCGACATCGCCGTTCAGCCTCTTCTCCCTGACGACGATCAATGCACCACTGCCAACTTTCCGGGTGGGATCACCCTACCGATAGCCCAGCCTTAGGCCAGGCTCGTCGGTCACCTGACTCGTTCCCCGTCCGGTCACCTGACTCGTCGGGCCGGTCTGTCACCTGACTCTTCGGCATCACCCCGGCGAACGTAGCCGTGTTGAAGAACGGGCGCGCTCGAGCCATCCGGTTCACCACCCTCACGCTCCACCCAAACCGTTGTAGAGCGGGTTCGTGAGCATCTCCGAGGGGTGAACCCACGTCGGCCGCTGATGCGCCAGTCCGAGACCCTCGCTGGATCGTCGTCGTCGCAACGAGCCGCCCCTAGGGAACCCATGGCTTCGCGCTCGCGGAGCCGCGCTCGAGCACGGAGAAGCCGTCGGCGACGACTCGGGTCCACGGCCCGATCTCGCCGTCGGGCCACGTGACGCGCACCTCGGCGGCGTCCGCGGTTCCGAGGCCGAAATGGATCCAGCCAAGCTGTCCGCCGGCGTGCCCACCACCGATGGTTACTTCGCGATGGATCGTTCGGTCGCCGATCCGAACCTCGACCCATGACCCGATGGCGTCGCGATTGGCGCGGGCCTGCGCCAGGCCCAGCGCGATCCAGTGGCCCATGGCAACTGGCACGGCGGCATCGCCTGAGCCAACGTTGCGCCACAACGCGACGTTCTCGTTGCGGACCACCTGCACCAGGTCCATGAGCCCGTCGAGATTGAAGTCGACCAGCGCCGCCCCGCGCGCCAGGCCGAAGCGCATGATCCCGGCCGTCTCGGCGCCTTCCTTAAAGGTGCCATCCGCCTGGCCGATCAGCAGGTTGCTCGGATCGTTTTGGGCGTGATCCACCTGCTTGGCGACATTTCCCTTGCTGACGAAGAGGTCGGGAAAGCCATCGTTGTTGACGTCGGTGAATTCCGGGTGCCAGGCCGTCGATTGCAGGCCGACGTCGCCGGCGTACGGGCGGTGGGCCGTCGCTCCCCGGCGCAGGGCGATGTCCTGGTACTCCGGCCCCGAGGCACCGTCGACCAGGGTTTGCAGCTTGTTGTCGCCCTGGCTCGTGAGGTACACCTCCGGGCGGCCGTCGCCGGTGAGATCCTGGCTGGCGATGCCCATGCCCCAGATCACGAGCCGGGCCCAGCCCTCCTCGCGGGTGTAGAGGCGTGGCGCGCTGCCGGGCTCGATGCGCCACAGCTGCTCCTCGCCGTCGCGGTCGGGGTAGTACTCGCGGTCGTTGGTGACCCGCAGATCGCGCTTGCCCGACCGGTTCCAGTCGCTGAACAGCATCGACTGGCTGCACCAGCCCGGGCTGAGGCGGATCGAGGGCGCGTACGTCCTGCCATCTGC
>JALYNS010000097.1 GCA_030773035.1 Chloroflexota bacterium | reverse complement strand
GCGTGGTCCGCGGCGGCGACTGGACCCTCCAGCGCCTGATCCGCGAGACCAATCCCCCCGAGCTGCTTGATTTCGCGGCGGAGGCGTTTGGCGGCGCCCGGCAGAGCGCCGAGGTGCTCCAGGAGGTGCGCATCGACGCGCTCGACATCACCATCCTGCGCGGTGGCGGTGCCGAGATCGGGGTGTGGGCCAAGGAGCACGGCTTCTCGCTGCCGCCGGATGCTCCCGAGGTGCTCGACTTCTACGCCAGCCGTTCACCCATCTTCATGGCAGCCTCCTTCGACGCCGATGCCGCCGCCGCGCGCGGCCAGGCGATCGGCGACGGTACGCCCGTCCACCTCACCATCCCGACCGCCAACCCCTGGGTCCCCCTGCGTATCCTGGCCCTGGGCAAGTCCGCGGGCGAGACCGTGCAAGCCGATGTCTACCTGTTGACCGATGACCGCCCAGCCCTCCTCCCCGACCCGGGCAGCAAGCTGGCCGCCGGTGGCCTGCGGCTGGCTCACAGCAGCTCTGCCAGCGAGGGACTCCTCGCCGACCTGCGCTCGGACAAGGGGATGGAGTGGATCCCGCAGTCCGCCTGGCTGACCAAGGTGGAGGTCGACGCCTCCGCGATCGACCTGCGCTTCGACCTGGCGATCAACGCCACCGGCGGCAAGCCGTCGGTGCGCGACGCCGGCTTCGCCCCCTTCGGCCCCCTGCCGGCCCCGCCATCGCTGACCCCGTTGTGGATCCTGCTGCTGGCGGGCTCGCTCCTCGTCCCGGTCGGCGGGGCGTGGCTGCTGGCAACCGCGATGCGCAGCGGTGGTGGCCGCCCGCTCGCCGGCGGCTGAGATGCCCGCCTTCCGGGTGTGGTCGGCGGCCCTGGCCCTGCTGCTCCTCGCAGGCCTGGCCGTCGGCTGCACGGAGGCGGCGCCACGGCGGGTGGAGATCCGGATCCATTACTCGCACTTCGACCCGGTCGCGCTGCGTGTCCCACGCGGTGTGGCGGTCACCTTTGTGCTGATCAACGAGGACCCGATCGACCACGAGTGGCTGATCGGCGACGCAGCCTTCCACGAGAGGCACCGTCACGGGACCGAGGCGCAGCACGGAGCGCGCCCGAACGAGGTGACCATCCCGGCGCTCAGCACCATCGAGACCACGCTGACCTTCGACACGGCAGGCACACAGCAGTACATCTGCCACGTACCCCAGCACGAGGCTTACGGGATGATCGGCACCCTTACCGTGACCTGAGATCGGCTAGGCGGGTGCCACCGGCGTTCCGAGCAGCGTCGGCAGCACGTTCCCGAACAGGAAGCCGGCGATGCCGGCAAAGGCGCCCAGCACCAGGATCTCGAGGCCAGATCGCAGCCAGGTCCGCCGCGTCCAGCGCGACTTGAGCACGCCGATCCCGAACAGCACGCCGCCGGTTGCGACGACCGCCGCCCAGGTAGCGACCTCGATCGGCAGGACGAGGTAGGCGAGGACCGGCACCGCCGCACCGAAGCCGAAGCTCGCCCCCATCACCAGCGCGCCCTGGAACGGGGACCCCTCAGAGTGCTCGCTGGCGAGTCCGAGCTCCTTCTCGACCATCGTCTTGAGCAGGACCTCGGGGTGGGCCGCGATGGTGCTGGCCATCGCCGATGCCTCTCCGCGGGGCAGACCGTCCTCCTCGAGCATGTAGGCCATCTCGGCCTGGGCCTCGCCGGGGCGCTCGAGCACCTCCTCGCGTTCGCCGCTGATCTGCGCCGCGAAGATCTCGCGCTGGCTCTTGCTGCTCATGTACTCGCCCGCGGCCATGCTGAAGACGCCCGCCAGGCCCGTCGCGATGCCGGCGACCAGCACCGGAACGCGATCGGTCGAGGCCCCGGCCACCATGCTGACCACGGCCAGGGTGCTGACCAGGCCATCCTGGGCACCGAAGATCGCTTCGCGGATCTCGCCCAGCATGCTCGACTTGCGCCGCTCCTCGGCAAGGTGCTCGCGGACCCATGCGCGGTCGAAATCGGCGGCAGGCAGGTCAGGCCGCGACGGGGGAATCGGCTCAGGCGTCACCCGCGGATCGTAGCCGAGGCACCGAACAAGCGACGCGGGGATAGCCCCCCGGGCAGCGGGATGCTCGGGTAGACTGCCGTCGAATCCTTTAACTCGGCCCTGTGAGGCCGGCAAGGAGCCGTCGTCAAGACTCTGCCGCGAACCGAGCATCAGACGCCAGCCGCCATCCAGCGGCCGGCGTTTCGCCTGTCCGAGGGGATCCTGGCGCTCGAGGGCGGTACCGTCCTCCACGGCC
>JALYNS010000096.1 GCA_030773035.1 Chloroflexota bacterium | reverse complement strand
GCTGGGCGACCCTCGCCCCGAGCTGACCGAGTATCCGGTTGGCGTCATCCTTGCCGAGCCGGAACCCGCCGAACGGCACGGCGACGGCGAGCTGCGGATCGTGGGCTGGTACGCCGAGCTGGCGGGGGACTGCGTGGGGGATGAGGGCGGGCTGGACGCCACGGTGGCCTGGCTGCAGCGCGAATGCCCCCTGCGGGTGCTTCTGCCGGACCAGCCGAGCGAGAGCGTTACCCAGGCCGAGCTTGAGCGTGATGGCCTGCGCCTGGCGGCGTCCGACGGGCGACCCTTCCCGTCGCGGGCGCAGCCGGGCGGCCCGAACCTGCGGGGACAGCAGCTCGTCTTCGTTGGCCACTTCAACGACCCGGCCGCGGAGCGCTGCGTCCCCGATCGGCTCCAGCGCTGCCGCAACACGTTGGTCGTCAGCGACTACGACGGCCTGCTGAGATAGCGAGCCGGCGATCCCTGAGGCGCGGTAGTCCCAAGGGAACAAACCGAACGGGCGTTCGCATCGGTCTGATATCATCGACCCAATGCCGAGCGACCGAATCGTCGTGCGTGGTGCGCGCGAGCACAACCTCAAGAACCTTGACGTGGAGATGCCGCGCGACCGGCTGATCGTGATCACCGGGCTGTCGGGGAGCGGCAAGAGCAGCCTCGCCTTCGACACGATCTATGCCGAGGGGCAGCGGCGCTACGTCGAGTCGCTTTCAGCATATGCGCGGCAATTCCTGGGTCAGATGGAGAAGCCCGACGTCGACCAGATCGACGGCCTGAGCCCGGCGATCAGCATCGACCAGAAGGGCGCGAGCCGAAATCCGCGCTCGACGGTTGGGACGGTGACCGAGGTGTACGACTACCTGCGCCTGCTCTTCGCGCGGATCGGGCGCATGCACTGCCCCGTCTGCGGCCGTGAGATCGCGCGACAGACGGTGGAGCAGATCGTGGACCAGATCTACGAGATGCCGGAGGGGACGCGGCTGATGCTGCTGGCGCCGCTGGTGCGCGACCGGAAGGGCGAGCACGAGAAGCTCCTCGCCGGCGCCAAGCAGGCGGGCTTCGTCCGGGTCCGGGTCGACGGCGAGCTGCACGACCTCGACGAGGAGATCCCGCTCGACAAGAAGTTCAAGCACTCCATTGACGTCGTGGTCGACCGGTTGACCGTGCGCCGATCCGATGAGGACGGCTCGCCCCGGCCCGATGCCTCCCGCATGGCCGACTCGATCCAGACCGCGCTGCGGCTCGCGGATGGAACTCTGCTCGTCCACCTGCCGGACGAGGGACCTGAGGGCACGGACCGCCTGTACAGCGAGCGATATGCATGCCCGGAGCACGGCGGCAGCTTCGAGGAGCCGGCGCCGCGCAACTTCAGCTTCAACTCGCCACATGGGGCGTGCCCCGCCTGCACGGGGCTCGGCAACCGGCTCGAGATCGACCCCGGCCTGGTGCTGCCGAACCCGGCGCTCTCGCTGGCCGAGGGCGCGGTCGTGCCGTGGCGCCGGATGGTGGCCACCGCGTCGTGGTTCTCCACGATCCTGGACGCGGTCGCCGAGCACTACCACTTCAGCAAGGATGTGCCGATCCGCGAACTGTCAACCGAGGCGCGGGAGATCCTGCTGAACGGCAATCACGGCGAGCGGGTCACGGTCAAGTATCGGTCCCGGCAGGGGAATGAGCACTCGTTCAACACGACCTTCGAGGGCGTGCTGCCGAACCTCGAGCGCCGCTACCGCGAGACCAGCTCGGAGGCAATGAAGGCCGAGATCGAGCGCTACATGGCCACCCGGCCGTGCCTGACCTGTGGCGGGATGCGGCTCAAGCCAGAATCGCTCTCGGTCACCGTCGGCGAGCGGAACATCATTGAGACGACGCGCTTGGCGGTGACCGATGCGCTGGCCTGGTACGCCGGGCTCGCCGACCTGCTGACCGATCGCGAGAACCAGATCGCGCGTCAGGTGCTCAAGGAGATTCGCGCCCGCCTCGGCTTCCTCGTCGACGTCGGGCTCGACTACCTGACCCTCGACCGCGCCAGCGGCTCGCTCTCCGGCGGGGAGGCGCAGCGCATCCGGCTTGCGACCCAGATCGGCTCGAGCCTGATGGGCGTGCTCTACATCCTCGACGAGCCGTCGATCGGCCTCCATCAGCGCGACAACGCCCGGCTCATCGCGACCCTGGTGCGCCTGCGCGACCTGGGCAACACCCTGATCGTGGTCGAGCACGACGAGGAGACGATCCGATCGGCCGACTGGGTGATCGACATCGGGCCGAGGGCGGGGGAGCACGGTGGCGAGCTGATCCACTCCGGTCCGCTTGGAGAGCTGCTGCTCAACGAGCGCTCGATCACCGCCGCCTACCTGCGCGGCGACCGATCCGTCGCCGTGCCCCACGAGCGCCGTGATGGGAGCGGGAAGTGGCTCACTGTGCGCGGGGCTCGCGAAAACAACCTGCGCGGGGTGGATGTGGCCTTCCCGCTCGGCCGCTTCGTGGCGGTCACCGGGGTCAGCGGGTCCGGCAAGTCCAGCCTGGTGACGCAGATCCTGTATCCCGCCCTGGCGGCCCGCATCTGGAACGCCCGGGAGCGTCCCGGAGCGCACGACTCTATCGAGGGGATCGACCAGGTCGACAAGGTGATCGAGATCGACCAGAGCCCGATCGGCCGCACCCCACGCTCGAATCCAGCCACCTACACGGGGATCTGGACTCCGCTGCGCGAGCTGCTCGCCGCCGTCCCGGAGTCGCGGCTGCGCGGCTACAAGCCGGGACGCGTCAGCTTCAACGTCAAGGGAGGGCGCTGCGAGGCCTGCGAGGGAGCCGGAATCGTCCAGATAGTGATGCAATTCCTGCCCGATGTATACGTCCAGTGCGAGGTCTGCAAGGGGAAGCGATACAACCGTGAGACCCTCGAGATACACTACAAGGGGCGCAACGTGGCCGAGATCCTGGAGATGACGGTCGACGAGGCGCTCGGCTTCTTCAGCGCGGTGCCGTCAATCCGCAACAAGCTGCAGACCCTGCACGACGTCGGGATGGGCTATATCCACCTCGGCCAGCCGGCGACGACCCTGTCCGGCGGCGAGGCGCAGCGGGTCAAGCTCGCCACGGAGCTGTCGAAGCGGGCCACCGGCCAGACGCTCTACATCCTGGACGAGCCGACCACGGGCCTTCACTTCGACGACGTTGCCCGCCTGCTCGAGGTGCTCGGACGCCTGGTCGAGGCTGGCAACACGGTGGTCGTGATCGAGCACAACCTCGACGTCATCAAGAGCGCCGACTGGGTGATCGACCTCGGGCCGGAGGGAGGGGCCGCGGGCGGCGATCTGGTGGCTGCGGGGACGCCCGAGGAGGTGGCGCGCACGCCGGCCTCGCACACCGGGCGTTACCTGCGCCACGCGCTGGGGATCAGCGAAGAGGCGCCTGCGCGCCGTGCCCGGCGACGCGAGCCAGCCGCCGTCGCGAGCTAGCCTCCGACCCTTCCGATTCGCGGTCGCGCGCCGTATCATCCGCCGCACATTTCGCAGCAGCGGTGGTGGAGGTCGACGTGATGGCAAGCGCAGCTCTCGTGATCCTGGGCGTTCTCCTCGTCCTGCTCGGGATCTTCGCGGCCAACGGATCTATTCCGATCATCGGGCTCGGGGTCGTGTCGCTGATCGCGGCGGGCTACTTTCAGATGATGGCGTCGCGAAAGCCGTGATGCCGACCCGCACCGAGGCGCTCGCGCTGCTCGCCGAGTGGAACGTCAACCCATCCCTTCGCAAGCACGGCCTGCTGGTCGAGGCCGGCGTCGGCGGGTACGCGGTCGACGACGGGCTCGACAACGCGACCGTCGAGATGTGGGGGATCGCGGGCCTCCTTCACGATCTCGACTATGAGCGCTTCCCCGACGCCGCTACCCACGGCGCAATCGGCGCGGACGAGCTGCTCCAGCTCGGCTACCCGGACGAGGTCGTCCACGCGGTCCGCTCCCATAACGATGCCCTGGGCATCCCGCGCACCAGTCGCCTCGACCACCTCGTGTTTGCCTGCGATGAGCTGGCCGGATTCCTGGTGGCGGTCGCCCTCATGCGTCCGTCTCGGAAGCTGGAGGACGTCGAGCCGGCCAACGTCCGCAAGCGGATGAAGGACAAGGCCTTCGCGCGCGCCGTCCCGCGCGAGATGCTCCTCGCCGGCGCCGAAGAGATCGGTCTCGAGTTCGACGAGCACGTGGAGCGCATGGTCCGCTACCTGTCGGTCGTGGCGCCCGAGGTCGGGCTGTAGCTCATCTCCTCCAGGAAGCGGGAAGGGCAGCCGCCGCGCCGCATCGAGCATGGCTAACCCGGCGCTGGTACGTCTCCAAGGGCCAGCGGGTCGACGTCGGTCATTGCGGGATCGATCTGAACGCCCCTCTGTTACGCTCTCTGCCACACGTGAGGATCCACGCTTGGTTGCTTCGGATTACGACGCTCCCGTTGTATCCGTTCCAAGCGGCCGCCTTTCCGGTCGTCTACCTCTACGCGCAGAACGTCCAGGAAGCCATCCCACCGTTCGATGTCTTGCTGCCGCTCGGCATGTCGCTGGGCATCGCGCTCATTGCGCTTCTCATCATTCGCGCCCTGACCGGCAGCTCGGAAGCGGCAGCACTGATCACGACGCTGCTGGTGGCTCTCTTCTTCACCTACGGCATGGCCTGGCAATGGTTCGGAGACACCCTGTGGCACGGCCACTGGGTGCTGGCAGGCGCATCGGCACTGGTGGCCGTCATCGGCATCTCGTGGTTCCGACGCCTGGTTGCGTGGGCGCCGCGGCTGACCGTTCCGCTGAATGCCGTCGGCGGCACGTTGCTTGCCGCGAACGTCATCGTGATCGGTGCCTTCTTCTTGAACATGCGCCCCGGCGTGGTGGTGACCGGGCCTGGGCTGACGATGAGCCCGGCACCCAGCCCCGGGCAGGAGCTGCCGGATGTGTACTGGGTCATCCTGGACCGATATGGGTCCGGCAACGTCATCGACAAGTACTACGACTACGACAACTCGCCGTTCCTCGATGAGCTGCGGGCGCGCGGCTTCTACGTCGCCGAGCACGCGACAGCGAACTATCTGAGCACCGCCCTCAGCATCGACTCGTCCCGCAACATGGAGTACCTGGACTTCGCGAAGCTCCACGCTGGAGCCAAGAGCGAGCACGACTGGGGACCGCTGTACGAAGGCCTGTCGGCGTCATTCCAAGTGCAGCATTACCTCGGCAGTGCCGGGTATCGCTTCATCTACCTGGGTACGTACTGGCATCCGACCGCGAAGCACCCGCTTGCTGAGATCAACTACGTGTACCAAGGGAGCAGGTCAGAGTTCCTGGACGTGCTCATAGGCTCGACGATGTTGAGCGCCTTCGAAGATCTCGGCGGGGAGGCACCGATCAGTTTCCGCAAGCACATGTGGAACCTGAGCCGCTACGAGTGGGACAGCCTGAAGCGCGCTTCTGGGCTCGGTGGGCCGAAGTTCGTCTATGCTCACTTCGCGCTGCCCCACCCCCCGTATGTCTTCCGTGCGGATGGCAGCTACGTCTCGATCGAGGAGGAGCATGACCGTCCGGAGAAGGTGAACTACGTCGACCAGCTCCGCTTCACCAACGCCCAGGTCCTCGACTGGCTCGACTCGCTGCTCGTCGTCCCCCCCGGTCGGCGCCCGGTCGTGATCATCCAGGCCGATGAGGGGCCGTACCCGCCGAGGTTGGTGCAGGACGGAGGTGCGTTCGACTGGACCACCGCCACGCCCGAGGAGCTCGAGCACAAGTTCGGGATTCTGAGCGCCTTCTATGTGCCCGGCAAGACGCCCCAGGAGGCGGGCCTCTACGACTCGATCACGCCGGTCAACCAGTTCCGCGCCATATTCGACGCGTACTTCGGGCTCGATCTGCCCATGCTTCCCGACCGGAACTGGATTTCCACCAAGCAGTCGCTCTACGACGAGATCGATGTGACTGAGAAGGTCCAGCGCTAGGCAGCTCGCAAACTGGCCAACCCGCCTACCTGTCCTCGGCCAGTCTCCAGGCATTGATGGTCTGGTCGCCCTCATGCAGAGATCGGTCTCGAGTTCGACGAGCACGTGGAGCGCATGGTCCGCTACCTGTCGGTCGTGGCGCCCGAGGTCGGGCTGTAGTTCATCTCCTCCAGGAAGCGGGAAGGGCGTGCGGGGTCGAAAGCCAGCACCAGGCGGCGGGTGGCCCGCGTGAGCGCCACGTAGCCGAGACGCCGCTCCTCCTCGAGTGCCCGCTGCGGGTCGGCCGCACCGAGCAGCGCGCGCCGGTTCGGGAAGCGCTCCTCCTCGAAGCCGATGACGACCACGGTCGGCCACTCCCGTCCCTTGGCGCCGTGCACCGTCACCAGTTCGATCGGGGCGGCTGGATCGCGCAGCGCAGTGAGTCGTTCCAGCATCCGCTCGCCGGTAGCCAGGAAGCGGTCGAGGCGGGCGAAGGCGGCCGCCCAGCCGAGGAGGGCATCGATCGCGGCATGGTCCTCGTCGCCCAGTGCGTCGTCAGCGTCGGCGCGTCGCCAACCGCGCGCCGCCCGGAGGCGCAGCAGCGTTGGGAAGGGCGGATCCTGTGGCGGCAGCCGCCGCACCGCATCGAGCAGGGCGCGGACCGGCTCGGATTCCAGCGGGGTGGCCAGGGAGGTGGCGTGCCGGCACTCGGCGCGCAGGAGGGCGAGCGCGACAGGGGTCAGCTCAGCGCGCGTGCGGGCCAGGATGCAGCAGCCGCCGCCCGTGGCCGCCTCGGCCGCTGCGAGCGCGGCAAGACGATCGGGCCAACCGGGCTCGGCGGTGGCGATCATGACGATGGCGGACGCGTCGACGGGGCGATCCGGGGCGGGGTCGATGCGCTTGTCGAAGCGCTCTGCGTTGACTTCGATCAGGCGCCGAGAGGCGGCCACGACCGCCGGTGGGCAGCGATAGTTGGTGGCGAGCTGCACGCGTCGGGCATGCGGGTAGAGCGCCGAGAAGCCGAGGATCCGGCGCACGTCGGCCAGTCTCCAGGCATAGATGGTCTGGTCGTCGTCGCCGACGATAAAGAGGTTCTGCTCCGGCTCGGCCAGGATTCGCACCAGGCGCAGCTGGGCGGCATCCACGTCCTGGAACTCGTCGACCGCCAGGTGGCTGAATCGGGCCTGCCACCGGCGACGCAGCGCGGGATCGTGCTCCAGCCGGTCGACGGCTCGCACGACGAGGTCGTCGAAGTCGAGCGCGCCGCGTGCGGCCAGCAGATCGGCGAAGACGGCGAGGGCCGGTGCGGCCTCGTCCGGCGGGACCCGCCCCTCCACCTTCCAGGCGGAGAGGAGCGTGTCCAGGGTCGCGGCATCAGGGACAGGCGATTCGTCCGGCCGGGCTCCCGCCACGACCCTCCGCCGGGCGGCTCGCATCAGCGGCAGCCGGTCGGCCACCACGCGGACGGGGTCGCCCGCGTCCAGCAGGACCTGTCGGGCCAGGGCGTGGAGGGTGCGCACCT
>JALYNS010000095.1 GCA_030773035.1 Chloroflexota bacterium | reverse complement strand
TCCAACGACTGGCTGAGCGCGCGGCTCTCCATCGGCGCGCTGCCGCAGGTGCTGCTCCCCCACTGCGACGCCCGCTGCGCCGAGACACCGCACGAAGCCCGCGCTCTTGTGGTGCTGGCCGACCTGGCGCTCGACCCCACCCAGCCGCGGCGCTCGTCGTGGTGGGAGTCGTGGAACGAAACGCTCCAGCGCGACCTGCGCGCGGTGCGGGTCTGGTATGCCGGCTCGCCGCTCCTGCCCGATACCCCGCCCGGACGGCAGCTGCGGGCCGGAACCCGGCTGGTGCGCGTGACCTCGACCGACCCGTACTGGGTCCACTACGACACGCTGTACCAGGAGACGCTGTACCGGATCGAGTCCGGCCGCTACGAGGGCGATGCCCTGATTGCCGCGTCGTTCGGCCTCTCGCCGCTGCTCCCGGGCCTGGCCGGCACGCTGATCGCGCAGGACCACCCACCCGTTCACGATCCTGAGGTCGCGATCCGCCTCCTGGCCGCCGGATGGGCGGCCGTCGAGCGCGGACTCCCCTTCGAGGGCTGACCCGGACCCTCCTCGCTCGCGCGCGTCCGGTCGGTATCATGCGGCCATGGTCGAGACCGAGGCGCCCCCGCCACGCCCCATGCTCCGCGGCGAGCGGGTCTGGCTGCGCCCCATCGAGCCGGAGGACATCGTGGCCAACGCCGCCACCGCCGGCGATGCGGAGGTCGGGCACTTCCTCGGCGCCAAGACACCGATGAGCCGTGCTGGGTCCGAGCGGTTCGCCACGGAGCTCCTGCCCTTCGTCGGCCAGACCGGCTACCCGTACGCCATCTGCCTCCTCGACGGGGACACGACCATCGGCACCGTCTTCCTGCGGGAGGTTGACAAGGTCAACGGCAGCGGGACGGTCGGCATCTTCCTGGGGGACCGCCGCTACCTGGGCCAGGGTTATGGCACCGATGCGCTGAACGCGCTGGTCGACTTCGGATTCGGTGAGCTGCGCCTGGAGCGGATCGAGCTCGAGGTCTTCGACTACAACACGCGGGCGATTCGGTCCTACGTCAAGGCCGGCTTTCAGACCGATGCGGTCCTGCGCCACGCCCGCTTCCATCGCGGCACCCACCACGACGTGCACCTCATGTCGATCCTGCGCGACGACTGGCTGGCGCTCCCGCGCAAGCGCACCTGGGAGCTGACCGGCCCCTAGGCCGCGCGCGGCAGCCCGATGGCGAACGTCGTGCCGCCTGCATCAGTGCGCTCGACGGCGATGCGGCCGCCATTCGCCGCCAGCAATTCTCGCGCGATCGTCAGGCCGATCCCGCTGCCGCTCCGGGGCTCCCCCGCGCCGCGCGCCTCGTCGGCGCGATAGAAGCGCTCGAAGACATGGGGAAGGTCCTGCGCCGCGATGCCGGGACCGCGGTCCGTGACCCGCACGATGACCTCGGCCGCCATGGCCTCGACGGAGACCTGCACCGTCGCGCCGTCGGGCGAGTGCTGCACCGCGTTGCCCAGGACGTTGCGCAGCGCCCGCCCGACCTGTGTCGGGTCGACCTCGACCCGCACCGCGGGCGGCACTTCGTCGACCGCCAGGCCCACGCTGCGCGATCGGAAGAGCGGCTCCATGGCGCTGCGGACCTCGGCCAGCAGGTCGCTGAGGAGCAGCGCGACGGGGCGTCGCTGGAGCACACCCGACTCGGCGTCCACCAGCTCGCCGAGCTGCACGATGACGCCGGAGAGCGCCCCGGCCGCCGCGCGAGCCCGATCGAGCTGCTCGCGGTCGGCGGGCACCACCCCATCGACCATCGCCTGCAGCTGCGACTCGAGCACCGTGGCGGGGGTCGCCAGGTCATGCGCCATGTCGCTGGCGGCACGGCGCCGGAGCATCTCGGAGCGCTGGACGCGCGCCGCCATGGCGTTGAAGGCGCCGGCCAGCTCGCTCGACTCGCGGTCGGGTCCACCCAGGGCGCGCGCGCTGAGGTCGCCGTGCCCCAGCCGCTGAGCCGCGGCGGCGACGCCGCGCAGCGGTTGCGTCAGACGAGCCGCGAGAAGCAGGGCGATGGCCGCCACGGCCAGGATCGCGAGGAGGCCGGCCACCAGCAGGGTCAGGTTGAAGATGCGCAGGAAGGCACGGTCGGCGCGTGGCACCTGGAGCAGCAGCCTGGCGTCCGAGCCGGGAATCGGCTCCTCGATCGTCTCGCTCGCGAGGCCTGCCGGCGGCTGCCCCACGTCGATCAGCACCGCCCCGTCTGCGGCGACCACCTGTGCCCTGCCGCGCATCGTGTTGGCGACCCGCCGCAGCACCAGCTCGACACCGCGCCGGGCGCGCGGCACGGCCAGGTCGACATCCCCGATGGCCCCCGCCACCACGGTGATGCGGTCGCGCTCCGCGGCGCTCAGCTCCTGCTCCAGCGAGCCACTCACCACGCGATTCACGGCGATCCCGGTGATCAGCAGGACGCCCAGCACGGCGACCGAGAGAACCAGCGCAAGCCGCAGGCTGAGCGGCTGGCCGCGAACCTCCGGCGCCCACACGTTGCTCATGCCGGATCCCTCGCCGCCACGAGGCGGTAGCCGGTGCTGGGGATCGTCTCGATCAGCCAGGGGGCACCGGCATCGTCGCCGAGCTTGCGGCGCAGATTGGCCACGTGGACGTCGACGACCCGCTCGTAGACCTCGTCCGGGCGCCGCGCAACCACCTCCAGCAGCTGCTCGCGTGCCACGACCGAGCCGGGTCGGCGCGCCAGGGCGACGAGCAGCGCCGATTCGCCGGGCGTGAGGCGCCCGCTCTCCCCATCCGAGAGGGTGAACCGCCGCGAGGCCGGGTCGAGCACCAGGCGGCCCGAGGCGAGCGAGATGATCGGCTCGCTCTCGCTCTCGACTGGGGGACGGGTGCGCCGCAGGATGGCGGCCACCCTGGCGGTCAGCTCGTGCGGGTTGAACGGCTTGGCCAGGTAGTCGTCGGCACCCAGGCGCAGGCCGGCGATGCGCTCGGCGTCCGAGCGCTTGGCGCTGGTGATCAGGATCGGAACATCGGCCTCCTCACGGAGCGCCTCGAGCACCGCCTCGCCCTGCAGGCCGGGGAGCATCAGGTCCAGGATCACCAGGTCGGCCCCCGTCGCCGCAAAGGCAGCGAGGGCAGAGGTGCCGTCGCCGGCATCGGTCACGTCGTACCCCGAGCGTTCAAGGTACAGCCGCAGCAGCCCGCGCAGCTGCGGCTCGTCCTCGACGATCAGGATTCGTGCACGCCCCATTGGCAGATCCTAGTCGGCGGCCGATTCAGAGGATGTCAAGACCGTTCGGGCCGATCTTGACGCGTTCTTGATCGGCGAGCCCGATGCTCCGCTCTAACGCAGTCGCAGCAAGCGACGAGACAATCGAGGACCAGCAGCAATGAAGACCCTGAAGACCCTGGGCATCTCCGGCGGCCTGATCGCCGCGGCGCTCGTGGGCGGAACGCTGATCAATGCCGTCGCCGCGGCCCCATCGGGCTCATCCGCCACGAACGACGCAGTCGCCGACCCCGTGGATGCGGCCCGGTACTGTGCGCTGTGGCAGGAGACCTTCGCCGACGAGCTCGGCGTATCGGTCGACGAGCTGGTGCCAGCCGCCAAGGCCGCCACCATCGCCACCATCGACGCCGCGGTCGCCGCTGGGGACCTGCCCCAGGACGTGGCGGACCGCATGAAGGCCGCCATCGACAAGGCCGACGGCGACGGATGCCGGCTCCTGGGCGCCGCGTTCCACGGATGGGGGCGCCATGCGGCCAAGGTCGAGCTCGGCGTTGACCTCTTTGGCGCCGCGGCGACCGCCCTCGACATGACCAAGGCGGAGCTGTTCACGGCGCTGCGCAGCGGCGACTCTCTCGAGGAGATCGCCACTGCCGAGGGCAAGGACTATGCCGCTGTCAGCCAGGCGATTCATGACGCCGCCAAGGCCAACCTGGACGAGCTCGTCGCGGCCGACAAGCTGACCCAGGAGCGTGCTGACGCATTCCTCGCGAACCTTGACGAGGCATTGGCATCGGGTGAGTTCCCGCGCCACCGACCGTGGCACCGGGGCGATCGTGACGGCGGTGCACCGGCCGACGCACTGGCGAGCTGATCGGCTCCTCCTCCGGCAGAGGCCGTCCCGCAT
>JALYNS010000094.1 GCA_030773035.1 Chloroflexota bacterium | reverse complement strand
GCCCCAGCCACCGAAGACGAGCACGCGGTCTCCCTCGTGCAGTCCAGCGGCCTTCAGCTCCGCCGCCGCGCCGCCGGTCGACGCATCGATCCAGCCGCCGACCACGTGGCCAAGGGTGAGCGGCCGGGTGACCCGCATCCGGTCCGTGCGGGCGATGTACAGATCGGTGTGGCACACGCCACAGCCCGCAACCTTGACCCGGATCTCGCTGCCGCGAGGCTTGGGGACCGCGACCTCTTCGATGCGCAGCGGCTCGCCGGCGGCGTGGCTCCGGACGGCGATCATCGGCCTATCCCGGCGGGAAGATCGCCTCGAGCAGGCGGGCGATCAGGCCCTTGGGGGCGGCCTGCTCGACGATGTCCAGGATGGTCCCGTCGACCCCGACGGCGAAGGCGGTCGGCTGGGCGTTGACGTTGCCACGCTCGCTGGTGGCCGGGATGCCGAGGGCCTCGACGGCAATCCGGCGTTCGTCGCTGAAGAGCAGGTAGGGGAGGCTCAGCTCCGCGACGTAGGCGGCCTGCTGAGCCTCGTTATCGGTGGTGACGCCGATGACCACCACGCCCTGCTTCTCCAGCCGCGGGTAGGCATCCCTGAGCGCGTTGGCGATCGCGTCACCCCGCTCGCGGGCAACTCCCTTGAGCGTCGGGCCGCCGAAGAAGACGAGGATCAGCGGGCGCTTGCCGACCAGGCTGCGCAGGTTGAGCAGGTAGCCGTCGGTGGCGCGCTGTCCGATGGACGGCATCGGGTCGCCGATCTTCACTTTCAGGCCGGCGGTGGCGGTGCTCATTGGCCGATTGTAGCGGCCGGCTCCGCCCGACCGCCCAGCCGCAGCCGACCCCTGGATCGATGCAGCAGCCCGTCGCGCTCGAGCCCGACCACGATCCGCTCGAAGGCCGGCTCGGGGAGCATCCGACGCCCGGCGGCCAGGGTCATGGCGTGGGTCCGCGTCTCGGTCAGTGCCCGAAGCAGCCGGCCCCGATGCGCGCGATCCGACCCGGCGAATGCCGCCTGCCGGGGGACCGGGACCGTCGCCGCCCTGCCCCGCGACGGGCAGCCGACCGCGATGGGACAGGCGTCGCAGCGCGGGTTGCGCGGCATGCAGACGGCGGCGCCGAACTCCATGGTGGCATGGGTCCAAGAGGCGGCATCAGCAGGATTGCCGGCCCGCGCCAGCGCATCGGCGAGAGGTTGGAGGTCGCGCAGGCCGGCAGCGACCGAGAGGCCAAATCGGCGGACCAGCCAGCGCCGCACGTTGGTGTCAACCACGCCGATCGCCTCACCGAAGGCCAGGCTGGCGACCGCGCGCGCGGTGTAGGGCCCGATCCCCGGCAGCCGTTCCAGCGCGGGCACCTCGCGGGGCCAGCCGTCAGCGGCGACGGCCGCGGCAGCCCGTCGCAGGGCCAGCGCGCGGCGGTTGTAGCCGAGCCCCGACCAGGCGGCGAGCACCTCGGCCTCGCTCGCTGCGGCCAATGCGGCAGCCGTCGGGAATCGGTCCATGAAGGTGGGGTAGCGCTCGACGACGCGCGAGGCCTGGGTCTGCTGGAGCATCACCTCGCTGACCAGGACGGCGTAGGGATCGGCCGTGTGTCGCCAGGGGAAGTCACGGTGTTCGGCCGCGTACCAGGCCAGCAGGGAGGAGCGAACGCCCGCCAGCGAGGGCGTATCGGTCAGTTGGTCGTCCACCCGCGGAGGGTAGCGCCCAGCTGTTCAGATCACTTGAACACTCCGTCGCGCTGCGCGCGCTACCGTAGGCGCCCGATGCGCTACCGACTCGTCTGCCTGGATGCCGGGTTCACGCTGCTCGCGCCGCTCCGTTCGCTGAGCGAGGCGCTGCGCGGTGTGCTCGCCGAGCACGGACACCAGGTGACCGACGACGAGCTGCATCGCGCCTGGGAGGTGGCGGACCGCTGGTTCTGGGACGACTACCAGCGGCCGATGAACGACACCTGGAGCGACGACCAGCGCATCGACGCCACCTGGCGTCAGTACCACTCCGTCATGCTCGGCGAGCTGGGACTGCAGGACCTGCACCACCGGCTGATCGATACCATCCTGGCCGCGCAGTACGCGCCCGAGTCATGGGAGCTGTATCCGGACGTGCGACCGGCCGTGGACGAGCTGCGGGCAGCGGGAGTTCGTCTCGGCATCGTCTCGGACTGGGGCTCGAATCTGCTGCCGATCATCGAGGGTCTCGGGTTGGCCGCGGAGCTGGACTTCGTCCTCGCCTCGGGCGCGGTGGGACTCTCCAAGCGGGATCCCGAGTTCTTCCTGCTCGCCACCGAGCGAGTGGGTGTTGCTCCTGGCGAGGCGCTGATGGTTGGAGACTCGTATCAGGCCGATGTCGAGGGCTCACGAGCGGCGGGATTCGATGCGGTGCTGCTCAGGCGGCCGGAGTGGCGTGATCGCCGCGAGGTGGTGCCGCCCGAGGCGCGGGTGATCGAATCGCTCGCGGAGCTGCCGAATATCGTGCTGGGGCGGGAGTAGCCAGGATGGGTTCCATTTGGGCCGATGCCCAGGCCCGCATCGTCGTCGACAAGTTCGGCGGCTCGGTGCTGCGCCGTCCGGAGGACATCGCCGCGGCGGTCGGGGCGGTGGCCGCGCAGCGCGACGCCGGGGAGCGGCCGGTGGTCGTCGTCTCCGCCTTCGAAGGCGTCACCGACGCGATCCTCGGATCGGCCGCCGTCCTGCTGCCGGACGGAGGGGCTGCCCTCCGCGGCGCGTCCCACGACCCGGACTCGCCGCTGGCGCGCGAGACGGACCGCGCCCTGGCAACCGGGGAGGCGCTCTCGGCGGCACTCTTCGCGCTGGGGCTGCAGGCGCGGGGCATCCGTGCCCGCTCCTTCAGTGGGGCGGAGGCCGGCATTCGGACCGCGGCCGCGCACCTCGGCGCCGAGGTGCGA
>JALYNS010000093.1 GCA_030773035.1 Chloroflexota bacterium | reverse complement strand
TTCCTGCGTCCGGGGTGCGGGTCGAGGCCCTCGCGCGGGACAGCCAGCACCTCCTCCGAGACCGGCTCGTCGGACGCTGGCGGCTGATCTTCGGGATCGGGAATCAGCGGGTCGCGGGTGTCTGGTTGCATGGCGCGATGCTATCGGCTCCGCGATCGCCGATTCGAAGTTTTCGGCGTCAGGAATCCGGGCACTGAGGCGCAAGGTATTCTTATCGCCAACCCGCCGGGCTTACCAGGGAGGCACCTTGGCTGCCGATCTCGCCTCTCGCATCGTGGATCTCAGCCACGAGATCGTCGACGGGATGACGACGCATCCGGGCATCCCGCCGCCGTCCATCTCGACGTTCCTGACGCACGAGGCATCCACCGGCCGGTACGCGCCGGGCACGACGTTCGAGATCGGACGGATCGATCTCGTCGCGAACACCGGGACGTACATCGACATGCCGGCTCACCGGTTTCCGGGCAGGGAGGACCTGGCGGATCTGGCGTTGGAGCACGTCGTCGACCTGGATGGCGTCCTCGTCGACTGCCGTGGAGCGACCGAGCGCGCCATTGGGCCGGAGGTGTTTCGAGGCGTCAGCGTCCGCGGCCGAGCCGTCCTGGTGGCGACCGGCTGGGACGAGCACTGGGGAACACAGGAATATCTCAGCGACAACCCGTTCCTGACCGGGGAGGCGGCCGGCTGGCTGGTGGAGTCGGGCGCGGCGCTGGTCGGCATCGACTCACTCAACGTCGACTCGCTCAGCGACCCGCAGCGGCCGGCTCACACCGCGATCCTCGGCGCCGGCATCCCCCTTGTCGAGCACCTGACCGGCCTCGGTGGGCTGCCATCCACCGGCTGGCGCTTCTTCGCCGTCCCGCCACGTATTCGTGGCATGGCGACCTTTCCTATCCGCGCCTTCGCCATCGTCGGCTGACCGGAGGCCGCCTCCGTCCCTCAGGTCGCCTTTGTTCGAGGCGTTCGCTTCGGTCGGCCACCTCCGTCCGGCTGCTGATATTCGGCCCATGGGTCGTAGTCCGGATCGGGTGGCTCGGCGGCGGGCCACTCGGCCTCAGGGACGTGGAGCAGATTGACCCGTACCCGCCACCACAGCGTCGAACGGCCGCGCATCCCGTCGACCAGCACGTCGTCCTCGGCGAAGAGCGCGGCGGCCTTCGGGTGTCGCTGCTTCCATCGCTCCAGCCCGGCCAGCGCGTCCTCCTTGGCGGCCGCCTGGCTGATCACCAGCAGCGGCTGAGTCGATCGGCGCCGGCCGGTTGGCGACACCGTGCCATCCGCGCGGCGCGCCGTTGGCGACGGCATGACGGGCGCCACCGAACCCACTCTCCCGCGGGGCGCAGTCGGGTCGGGCGCAGTGGTTGCCTCAGCCGGCACGCGCCGCTTCGAGGGCTGCACGCGCGGAGGCTCGCCGGGCTGCTTGGCATAGTTCGGCGGCCACGGCGCATCGCCGAGCCCGGTCGCCTCGTCTCGGGCGGACAGCTCGAGCAACTGGTCGAGCGAGCCGACCGCGTCGTCGATCCCGGCCCCGACGTCGCCGAGGCGGGCGTATCGGTCAAGCATGGAGGTGATCGTGAAGTCTGCCAGCTCGGCATCCGGGACCTCCTCCCAGTGGAGCGGAGCCGATACCCGGGCGTCCGGCACCGGTCGCACCGAATAGGCAGAGGCGACCGTGCGGTCCTTGGCGTTCTGGTTGTAGTCGAGAAAGACGCCGTGCCGCTCCTCCTTCCACCATTTGCTGGTGGCGAGGTCCGGGGCACGGCGCTCGACCTCGCGGGCCAGGGCCAGGGCGGCACGACGGACCTCGCCGAATCCCCAGCGCCGCTCGATTCGGGCGTACACGTGGATGCCTCGCGAGCCCGATGTCTTGGGCCAGCCGGTCAGGCCATGGTCGACCAGCACCTCCTGCACGACCAGCGCCACTTCCCGGACGGCGCTCCACGGCACACCCGGGCCGGGATCCAGGTCGACCCGCAGCTCGTCGGGGTGCTCGAGGTCGTCGTCGCGCACCGGGTGCGGGTTCAGGTCGATGCACCCGAGATTCACCACCCACGCGAGCGCGGCGCCGTTGCTGACCACCACCTCGTCGGCGGTCCGGCCCGAAGGGAAGGAAAGCTCCACGGTCCGCACGAACGGTGGCACGCTGGCCGGTGCACGCTTCTGGAAGAAGGCCTCTCCGGCGGCGCCGTTGACGAACCGCTTGAGCGCCATCGGTCGATCTCGCACACCCCGCAGCGCACCGTCGGCCACGGCAAGGTAGTAGCGCACCAGGTCCAGCTTGGTGATCTCGACCTGCTCGAAGAAGACCTTGCCCGGATTGCTGATCGCAACCTCGTAGCCGTCAAGCTCGAGCAGGACCGATGCGTCAGCCGGCATGGCGAAAGGGTAGCCTCTCATCCATGGTCGAGCGCTTGAAGCGGCTTGTGGACGTGGCCGATCGCTGGTTCGCGCGACGGCGGTCGACCCGTGTCATGCGTCGCGCGATCGTTGGTTTCGCCGAGGACCAGGGTCTCGAGGTCGCCGGCAGCATGGCCTACTTCGCGGTCCTGTCACTCTTCCAGCTCGTCGTCCTGGGAGTGATCGTCTTCAGCCTGTTCATCGGCGAGGGCGAAGCACGCCGCATCGTCGTCGAGCGCCTGGAGGCCGCACTTCCGCTCGAGGTCGGCGCGGTGGGTGACATCGTCGACGGCATCATCGCCTCGCGCGGCGGGATCACGGTCGTCAGCATCGCCATCCTGGTGTGGGGCTCGCTCGGCTTTTTCGGGGCCTTGAGCACCGGCGTTGGGCGCGCCTTTGCCGTCGGCGTCCGGCGGCCGTTCTGGGAGGACAAGCTGATCGGTCTCGTCCTGCTGGCGACAACCGGCTCGCTCGTCATCGTCGGCGTGGGAATCGGCATCGTCACCGGCCTCGCCGCCGAACTGGCGAGTCGCGTCCCGGGAGGGGAGGCCGGCAGCCAGCTGGTGCTCGCACTCATCGGACTGATCGTCCCGATCCTGCTCACGCTGCTCGCGCTCCTGATCGTGTATCGGGTCGTTCCGAATCGGAGGGTGACCTGGCGCCAGGCGTGGCAAGGGGCGCTGGTCGGCACGGCGGGCTTCACGATCCTGCGCGTCGGCTTCACCTGGTTCGCCACCCAGGTGGCCCGGTACGAGAGCTTCTTCGGGCCGATTTCGACCGTCATCTCGCTCCTCGTCTTCCTGCATTTCGCCGGGGCGGCCGTGCTCCTGGGGGCGGAGTTCGCCCGCGCCAATGTGCTCGAGGATGAGGAGGGATAGCGCCTCGCCGGGACTGATGATTGGCTCAGGGTGGTACATTCTGGTGAGGTCACGTGCTGGCTAGGCCCGGTTAGCATGGCCGTCGAACCACGTACCGGGGCAAGCTGGGCAATGAAAACCGCACCGAACACTGTCGCATGAGGCGACGATCTCATCTGACCATCCTGCTGATTGCCCTGCTGATGGTCGGTGCGAGCATCGTCCCCACCTCTCCCCGCGACTCGGCCCAGGCCGCTGACCCGCTCGCCGACGCCAAGGCGCAGCAGAAGGCGCTCGAGAAGAGCTTGAGCGCGCAGCGGGCTGCGCTGGCCGCACTCAAGACAAGGTCCGCCAAGCTGACCAGGGGGTTGGCCGCCGCGAAGGCAGAGCTGGCCGCAGTGACCGCCGAGTACGACCGGGTCAACGGCCTGCTGGAGGAGGTGCGAAGCCAGGTGGCGGAGATCACCGCGCGCCTCGAAGCGCTGCGCGCGCAGATCAGCACCCTGGACCGGCAGATGCAGGAGGTGGCAGCCCAGATCAAGCGGCAGACCGCGGAGCTGGTAGCACGCGAATCGCTCCTCGAGGAGCACATGCGGGCAGCCTATGAGCGAAGCCAGATATCGATGCTCGAGCTGATCCTTTCGTCCGATTCGCTCGACTCCGCGACAACCCAGGTCGGCTACCTGCTCAGCATCTCGGACCAGGATCAGCAGCTGGCAAGCGAGATCCGTGATCTGCGCGCGAACCTGCGGGCCAAGCAGTCCACCCTGTACGAAGGACGGGTCGCGCTGGCGGCGACCCGCGACCAGGCGGATGCCGAGGCGCAGGTGCTCGCCGACCGGCAGGCCGAGCTGGCCACCATGGAAGCGGAGCTGGCCGTACTCAAGGCTTCCGCCGAAAAGAAGAGTCGCCAGCAGGCGGACGCCCTGAATGCGGCGCTCGTGGCACGTGGCAACGTGGCGGCCGAGGTCGCAGCCAGCGAGCAGGCGGCCCTCGCCCAGGCGAGGCTGGTGGCCAGGCTCCAGGCGGAGGAGGACGCTCGCCGCCAGCAGCCCTCGGCGTTCGGCTTCCGCTGGCCGGAAGACTCGTTCCATATCACCCAGAATTGGGGCCCGACGACCTTCCTGCTGGAGGGGCCATACACCTATCGCGGCACCTACTATCCGCACTTCCACGGCGGGATCGACCTGGCCAACGGCTGTGGCACGCCGATCCGTGCCGTTGGGAAGGGCACCGTGGTTGCCTCCGGCCGCCCGCTCTGGCCCTGGGACTCGGGCTACGGCGTCGTGATCACCCACGGCTCGGGCGTGCTGAGCTGGTACTGGCACCTGAAGGCGCAGGTAGTGGTGAGCCCGGGCCAGGCGGTCAGCATCGGCCAGGTGATCGGGTACGAGGGAAATACCGGCAACTCGACCGGCTGCCACCTGCACTTCGCCATCAACGACCACGGCATCTGGGAGAACCCGCGGGTCTACCTGCCCTAGACCGATGCGGGCGTCGGCTCCCCGATCGGTGCGGCCGCCGGCCGGTAGAGGCGCTCGACGTACTCGCCGAGCATCCGAGCCGTGCTGAAATGCCAGATCGCCCCCTCGAGGGCGCCCCGCATGGTGGCGAGCCAGTCGCCGGGGACACCGTTCGCGTCCCGTGCATAGAAGCGCGGCGCGACCTCGTCCTCCAGGAGACGGTACATCTCGGCGGCATCGGCCTCGTCCTGCGCATCCTCGTCCTCGAGCATTTCGCGCCCTCCGATCGCCCATCCATTGCGGCCATTGAATCCCTCGTCCCACCAGCCATCGAGGATGCTGATCGACGGAATGCCGTTCATCGCCGCCTTCATGCCGGACGTGCCCGACGCCTCGAGCGGGCGACGGGGATTGTTCAGCCAGATATCCACCCCACCCACGAGGAATCGGGCGATGCGCATGTCGTAGTCCTCGAGGATGAAGACCCGTCCCCGCAGGGCCGATGAGCGGGACAGGCTGAAGATGCGCTGGATCACCTTCTGTCCCCCGCGGTCCGCGGGGTGCGCCTTGCCGGCCAGGACCAGCTGCACCGGGCGCTCCGCATCTCCGAGCAGCCGGGCGAGGCGCTCCTCATCGTGGAAGAGCAGGTCGGCACGCTTGTAGGTCGCGAAACGTCGCGCGAAGCCGATCGTCAAGGTCTCGGAGTCGAAGGCCGCGTGCAGCTCGCGAAGGACCCCCGGTGACTCCCCGTGACGGCCGAACTGGCGCGCAAGGCGCACGCGCATGAACTCGACCAGCTCCCGCTTCTGTTGCCGATGTGCGCCCCACAGGTCGGCTTCCGATACCTCGCTCAGCCGCTGAAAGGCCTCCGGCCCGGCCGCGTCGCTGCCGATCGAGCGCGCGGTGGCGCGCTCGTAGAGACGGCGCATCGGCCGCCCGATCCAGGTCGACGCGTGGACCCCGTTGGTGATCGCGGTGATCGGTTGCGCCAGGAGCTGCTGCCAGGTGGCGTTGGCGGTCTCGCCGTGCAGCCGGCTCACCGCGTTGGCGGCCATCGCGTGGCGGAGGACGAAGGCGGTCATGTCGAACGGCGCATCGCCGTCGTCGGTGAGGCCGCGGCCCAGCTCCATCAGCTGCGAGGCGGGCATCCGGCAGGCTTCCAGCCATGGGGTCAGCAGGCCTGCCGCCAGGCTTCGGTCGAACTGCTCGTTGCCGTCCTTGATCGGCGTGTGAATGGTGAAGACGGAGTTGCGCCCGACGCGGCGGAGGGCCTCCTCGGCGTCCAGGCCCGGTTCCGCTGCAACCAGCTCGCGGGCCCGCTCCAGCAGCAGGAACGCTGAGTGCCCCTCGTTGAGGTGCCAGGCGGCCGGCTTGATGCCGAGCCCCCGCAGCGCGCGCACCCCGCCGACCCCGAGCACCAGCTCCTGGCAGAGGCGCATCTCGCGGCCGCGGACGTAGAGGATGTGGGTGATCGGCCGGTCCGGCCCTTCATTGGCCGGGATGTCGGTGTCGAGCAGCAGGAGCGGCACGCGGCCGACCTGCGCCACCCAGACCGCGGCATGGACCTTGCGGCCCGGGAAATCGACGCTCACCTGGAGCGGCGACCCGTCCCTCCCGCGCGCGCGACGGAGCGGCAGAGCTGCGGGGTCCAGGTCGGGCTGAGCGTGCTCCTGGTGACCGTCGGCGTCGATCTGCTGGCGGAAATAGCCGCGGCGGTACAGGAGCCCAACCGCCACGAACGGCAGCGCCGCGTCCGAGGCCGACTTGCAGTGATCGCCGGCCAGGATGCCGAGGCCTCCCGAATAGATCTGCATCGACTCGTGGATGCCGTACTCCGCGCAGAAGTAGGCGATCGGGCCGGGCAGCGATGCCGCCGGATCGGCTTCGGCGGCCGCCCGGTACCACGAGTCGGAGCCGTTGGTGAGGTAACGATCGAACTCGTCGAGGAGGCGGCTGGCATCCACCATGAAATCCTCATCGGCGAGCAGCTCGGCCCAACGGCCCGGCTCGAGCGCGGTCAGGACAGGGATCGGGCTGCGATGGCGGGCCCACGCCGCGGAGTCGATCCTCGCGAAGAGGGAACCTGCCCGCGGGGTCCAGCTCCACCACAGGTTGTAGGCGAGCTCCCCCAGGCCCTCGAGCCCGGGAGGGAGCCCGAAGTCATACCCGGGCTGGGTCGGCACACGAACCGGGCTCGTCATCGAGCGCCGATCATAGCCGCGACGGCATGCCCGCAGGTTGTCCACATTGCGCCATGAAGGGGGTATCGCCGCTGGCGCCGAAGGGGGTACGCTAACTGACCCATGATCGACGGCTACTCGGTTCCGGATGCCGCGTCAGTCCTCGGGGTTCCTGAAGGGCGCGTCTGGGAGCTCTTGGCCAGAGGCGTCCTCGCCGGCACCCCTGAGGGCGACTCCATGCGCGTCTTCCTGAAGGTCGAAGCGGCGCCGATGACTCGACCTGATCCCCGCGAGGCGTTGCCCAGGAGCAACGGAAACGGCGAATCGCATGGTGCCGAGGCGAGCGCCTTTCGTGAGCTGCTGACCGAGTTCCGCAACCTGACCGAGCGGTACGGGCAGGCGCTCCTGGCGCTCGGAGAGGCGCGCGGCGAGGTAGCCGGGCTGCGCTCCCGGGTCGAGCTCCTCGAGGCGCGCCTCGATCTGCGGCTGCCGCCTGCCATGGATGCGGCGCCGATTGCATGGGAGGAGCCGCCGACCAGCGCACCAACCCCAGAGCCGCCGGCTCCGGCCATCGTCGAGGCCGTGATGCCCGCACCTGACCCGGTGCCGCGTACCCCGCGACCGCGCAAGGCTCGCTCGACGCGAGCCGCCGTGGCCGGCTTCGCCGATGCCCTGGCGCGCGCCCAGGACCCGAATCTCGCCGGGGTCGCCTCCGCGGAGGGGGCGCCGACCATCGTGGCGCCGCCGCAGGTCGACATCGCTGCCGGGC
>JALYNS010000092.1 GCA_030773035.1 Chloroflexota bacterium | reverse complement strand
GTGAGGAACTCGTCGACGGCTTTGAGCCCTGGATACTCGACCCGGCGACGGGCTTCTCGCCGGACCACGCGTCCGGCGTCCGGCGCGTCGGCGAACAGCTGCGCGATCGACAGGCCCAACGCCCGGGCGATGCGGTGAACGGTGGCGATCGACGGGCTGGTCACGTCGCGCTCCACCTGCGAAAGGAAACTCTCAGTGACGCCGGCCCGCTCGGAGACGTCGCGCAGGGTCAGGCGACGTGCCTGGCGCAAGGATCGGATGCGCGACCCGAGTTGCAGCTCCGTGACCAACGGACGGGCGTCCTCCGCGGCTACGGGTTCCGTAGCGGCCTGAAGTATAGGTTCAGGATGCCACGAAGGGGACGGGTTGCAAGGGGTGTTCGCGACGAGATTCGCAGTTCTCGCGCGTTGACGAGTGGTGGCACCGCCCTTACGATGCGGGGCCTGTAGCCCCGCTACAGCACCGTTGCTCGATGCCCGGCACCATCGTGCGAGGACCGCTCGTTGACCGCTTCCCCGACGATCGACGCACGGCCTGACGGCTCGACCGTCCAGCCGCAGCCACCCCGGGCAGACGCGCCCGACGTCCTCATCCAGGGCGTGACCAAGCGCTTCGGCTCGGTCACCGCCGTCGATGCCATGGACCTGTCCATCGAACGCGGCGAGTTCTACTCCTTGCTCGGTCCATCCGGTTGCGGGAAGACGACCACGCTGCGGATGATCGCGGGGTTCGAGCAACCGACCGCGGGTGAGATCTTCCTGGCCGGACAACCCATCGCCGGCGTCCCGCCGTACCAGCGCAACGTGAACACGGTGTTCCAGCACTACGCGCTGTTCCCGCACATGGATGTGGCGCAGAACGTCGGCTACGGGCTGCGCCAGCGCAAGGTCGACAAGAAGGAAGAGGAGCGTCGTGTCGGCGAGGCTCTCGAGCTCGTCCGGCTCGGCGGCTACGGCAAGCGCCGGACCTGGGAGATGTCCGGAGGTCAGCAGCAGCGTGTGGCGCTGGCTCGCGCGCTGGTCAATCGCCCGACCGTGCTGCTGCTCGACGAACCACTCGGCGCGCTCGATCTCAAGCTGCGCAAGGAGATGCAGCTGGAGTTGAAGGCCCTGCAACGAGAGGTCGGCATCACCTTCGTGTACGTGACCCATGACCAGGAAGAGGCCCTCACGATGAGCGACGTCATCGTCGTCATGCGCGATGGGCTGATCCACCAGAAAGGCGATCCGACCATCCTCTACGAGCGGCCGGTCAACCGCTTCGTGGCCGACTTCATCGGGACCTCCAACTTCATGGATGCGACCGTCGTCGAGGGATCCGGCGACGGATGGGTCACGGTGCGCACCGGGCGCGGCCTGACGATGCGCGGCACCCTCACCGATGCGGATGCCCGGCCCGCCGCGGGCGACGCCGTGGTCGTGGCCACTCGCCCGGAGCGTCTCGAGCTGATGCCGGCCGAGACGACGAGTGCGGCCGCCGCCGGGATGACGCAGGTCCGCGGGCGCGTCCAGCAAGGCACGTACCTCGGCGACCAGACTGAGTATCGAGTCGAGACGGAAGAGGCGGGCGAGCTGATCGTCCGCCATCAGAACGCTTCGGGCGCCGGTGGCGCCCCTGGGGTCGGTCCGGGCGACCCAGTGGTCGTCCGGTGGCAGGAGGACGCCAACCTCATCCTCGCTGGATGAGGGTCAGCACACCCGGGTCGACCGGGAGGAGGAGACGAGCGTGAGCGAGAACGAGATCGAGCGGACCATCCGTCGCATGGCCCAGACGCCGCTCAGCCGGCGCGGCTTCCTGTGGGCCAGCACCATGTCCGCCTCGGCGGCGTTCCTGGCCGCGTGCAGTGGCGGTGGGACCACCACCTCGGCGGCACCCGCGGGAACCCCCGCCCCGTCGTTCGCCGTCCCCGCGGACATCGAGAAGGAACTCTTCATGTACAACTGGGGCGACTACGTCGACCCTAACAACATCGAGCTGTTCAAGCAGACCCACGGCATCACGAAGTTCACGTACGACACGTTCGCCTCGAACGACGAACTCCTCACGAAGCTCCAAGGCGGCGCGATCGGCCAATGGGACATCAGTGCCCCAACCGCGGAGTTCGTTCCGGCGATGCGCGAGCAGAACTTCATCCAGAAGATCGACTTCACCAAGATCCCCAACGCGAAATACATCGAGGCCGCATTCAAGGGCGTCTGGTGGGACCCGACGGACGAGTGGCAACTGCCCAAGGACTGGGGCACGACCGGCATCACCGTCCGGACCAAGGTCGTCAAGGAAGAAGTCAAGACCTGGAAGCAGTTCTTCGAGGTCGCCCCGAAGTACTCCGGTCGGATCGTCCTGGTCGACTCGCCGGGTGACGTGTTCGTCGCCCCGCTCAAGGCTCTCGGCTACTCCATCAACTCGAAGACCGCGAGCGAGCTCGAAGAAGCGCGGACGATGCTGATGGACCTGGCGCCGCACGTCCTGGCCCTCGATTCGGACCAGTACAACACCAAGATCGAGACCGAAGAGGCGGTCCTTGGTCTGACGTGGACCGGCGGCATCATCGAGCTCCGCGACAAGCCCGAGACGGCCGATGTCGTGTACCAGATCCCCGAGGACGGGACGCTCTATTGGATGGACACGTGGGTCATCCTCGCCGACGCCCCGCACCCGATCGCCGCGCACGCGTTCCTCAATTTCATCCAGGAACCGCAGATCCAGGCGATCGAGACCGAGACGAACCAGTACGCGACCAACAACAGCGAAGCCAAGAAGTACATCGAC
>JALYNS010000091.1 GCA_030773035.1 Chloroflexota bacterium | reverse complement strand
ACGAACGACGAGGTGCGCGCCGGCGTGCCGCCGCGCTTCGAGGAGCCCGCGCCGCTCCCGGTCGGCGAGATCGACCTGGCGGCCGCCAGCCAGTCGCCGATGCCCGACTTCATCCCGCCTATGCTCGCGACCCTGGCCGACGCCGCCTTCGACGACCCGGACTGGCTGTTCGAGATCAAGTGGGATGGCTACCGGGTCGAGGCGGTGCTGCGTGACGGGAAGGTCCGCCTGTGGACCCGCAACCGGGTCGACGCCGCTACCTACTTCCCGGACCTGGCGGGCACGGCCGACTGGATCGTCGCGCGCGAGGCCGTCGTCGACGGCGAGGTGGTGGCACTCGACGCCGATGGCCGCCCCGACTTCTCCCTGCTCCAGGACCGCACCGGGCTGCGCGGGCTGGAGGCTGCCACCGGCCGGCGCTCCCGGGACGCTCCGCCACCCTCGGCCGACGAGCGTGCGGCGATCCCCCTTGCCTACATGGTCTTCGATCTCCTGCACCTCGACGGCAGCTCTCTGCTCGACGTCCCGCTCGAGGAGCGGAAACGGCTCCTCCACCGGGTCGTCCGCCCGCACCCGGTGGTGAGGTACGCCTCCCACGTGGTTGGGGAGGGCGAGTCATTCGTGCGAGCGGCCGCCGAGCGTGGGCTGGAGGGGATCGTCGCGAAGCGCCGCGCCAGCCGCTACGAGCCGGGGAGGCGCTCGCGCGAGTGGCTGAAGATCAAGCTGCGCCGCGAGCAGGAGCTGGTGGTCGTCGGCTGGCTGCCCGGGCAGGGAAGTCACGCCGACCTCGGCTCGCTCATCGTGGCCGTCAACGCCGATGGCCGCCTGCGGCACGCTGGACAGGTCGGCAGCGGCATCTCGGAGGCGATGCGCCGTGACCTGCTCAAGGCGCTGCAGCCGCTCGAGCGAGAGGCCTCGCTGCTGGATCCGGTACCGCGGCTGCCCGGGGCTCACTGGGCTGAGCCGATGATCGTGATTCGAGCCGAGTTCGCCGAGTGGACCACGGACGGGCTGCTCCGGCAGGCGGCCTTCAAGGGGATCGAGGTTGGCAAGGAGCCAGGCACGGTGGTCCGCGAGGAGGCGCTGCCCACTGCCCGGGTCATGGCCCGTGGCCGCCCGCCAACATCCGCAAAGCGTTCGGATCAACTGGCGAATGGCGTCGTCGCCGCGACCGCCGGCGAGCTGGCGACGCTCGATGCCATGGACCGCGAAGGCGCATGGCAGGTGGCCGGTCACGAGGTGCGCCTGACGAACCTGGACAAGGTCCTCTTCGCGGCGGACGGGGAGCACCCGGCCCTGACCAAGCGCGACCTGATCCGCCACTACGTCTCGGTCGGGGCGATCCTGGTGCCGTACCTTGCCGGCCGCGGCCTGAACCTGCAGCGCTTTCCCGATGGGATCGGACGCACCGGATTCTGGCAGAAGGACCTGCCGGGTCACGCCCCCGGCTGGATCGCCCGCTGGTCCTACACGGGGCATGAGGGGACGAAGGACTATGTCGTGGTCGACCGGGTGGCGACGCTGGCATGGCTCGCCCAGGAGGCCGCGATCGAGCTGCATCCATGGACCTCGCGCACCGAGGCCGCCGACCGCCCGACCTACGCCCTGATCGACATCGACCCCGGCAGCGAGACGACCTTCGAGCAGGTGCTCATCCTGGCACGCCTGTATCGGACCGCCCTGGGGCACCTGGGGGTGATCGGCCTGCCGAAGGTGACCGGCAAGCGGGGCGTGCAGATATGGGTGCCCATCAAGCCGATCTACAGCTTCGAGCAGACGCGTGACTGGGTGGAGTCTCTTTCCCGGGCGGTGGGCCAGATGGTGCCGGACCTGGTCAGCTGGGAGTGGTCGAAGCGCGATCGTGGAGGAAGGGCCCGCCTCGACTTCACGCAGAACGCAATCAATCGAACGCTGGTGGGGCCGTACTCGGCGCGGCCCGCGCCGGGGGCACCGGTCTCGGCGCCGATCAGCTGGGAGGAGCTCGACGATCCGGGGCTGGCCTCGGATCGCTGGACGATCCGCACCCTGCCGGCGCGCCTCGCCGCGGTCGGCGATCTGTTCTCGCCTGCGCTCGGCCTGGCCCAGGAGCTTCCGCCGCTCTAGGGGGCGGACATGGAGCCGCGGGCAGGTCACCGGTCCTGGGAGTCACAGGATGGGTACCGCCCGCGGCGAAGTACGAACGTGTTGTGGGGAGTGGCCTAGCTCGGCCAGCCGCCCCCGGTGTGTGCGCTGCGCATACGCGTCTCCCTCGAACGGCCGTCCCGCATGAGACGTGACCGCAGTGAGACATTCGTGTCCGGAGGTCGCCCCTTCAATCACCCATCGGTACCTGTGCGAGCGGGAGGGACCAGTACTTCCGGGGCAGTGGCGAGTCAAATGGGGCTTGCCATTGTGCGTATACTCCCGTCAATGCCGCGAACCCGCATCGCCTCCCGCAGCACCGAGCACGACAGTGCGCTGGCCCAGCAGATCGGTGGACGCATCCGCGAGGCGCGCAAGCGGAGCAGCCTGACGCAGCAGCAGCTGGCCGGCGAGCGCTACACCAAGGCGTACATCAGCGCCCTCGAGACGGGGATCGCGCGTCCGTCGATGGTCGCGCTCAGGTACCTGGCGGAGCGCCTCTCCCTCCCGCCAAGTCACTTCCTCGATGAGCAGAATCCGGCATGGAGCCGGCTCGCGGTCGACATGACGCTGGCGGCCGGGGACTGGCAGGCCGCCGCTGACGGGTATGCATCCCTTCTGGATGCCCAGCTGGATGACCAGGCCCGCGCCGAGGTGCTTCGGGGCAGAGCAGAGGCGCTTGTGCGCATGGACAACGGCAAGGAGGCGGTCCCCGCGGCCGCAGAGTCGGCGCGCCTGTTCAGCTCTCTCGGCCGCATCTCGGATGAGGCGCTGGCGCGCTACTGGCTGGCCTATGGCCTCTACCTTTCCGACCAGGAGGCCGATGCGCAGAGCCTGCTCTCGTCCCTCTTGGAGCGGGTTCGCGCCGGACTGAAGGTCGACCCCGACTTCGAGATGCGCCTGCTGATGGCGCTCGCCGCGGTCGCCTCACGCGCCGGCGACTATGCCCGCTCCCTCAGCTTCCTGGAGACCGCCCGCGGCCTTGCCGACGACCTCGACGACCGGCGCCGGGCCATGTTCCTCTTCAACCTGGCCATCAGCTACCAGGAGACGGGGGACCTGGAGGCTGCCATCCGGACGGGCACCCAGGGCCTGGCGCTGCTGCGGTCGGCAGGCGCCGTCTTCGAATCGGCCCAGATCGAGAACACGCTGGCGATGGCCTACCTCGCCACAGGCAACCTCGAGCGGGCGGCTCAGCTCGCCGACGAGGCGCGGGCTGCCTTCGAGGAGGTGGGCGACGACCGGTTCCTGTGCGCGGTGCTGGACACCGATGCACAGGTGGCACTGGCACAGGGCAGGCTCGGGGCCGCCGCCACCATCGCCCGCCGGGCGATCCAGATGGCCCGCGCCACCGGCAACCGGAGCGTGGAGTTGACCGCCATGCTGACCGAGGCGCGCGCGCTGCGCGCCCAGGACGACACGGCAGGGGCCGAGGCACGGTATGGCGAGGCCGCCGACCTGGCCCGGGCGGGACATTCCGCTGGGCGCACCCGGGAGGTCCTCCGCGAATGGGCCGAGCTGCGCGCCACGCTCAGCGATCATCGCGGCGCGTATGAACTGACCAGGGAGGCGCTGGCAGTCAAGTAAGGGTTGACACGTGCGGTCCGGTGCAGTTAGGCTGGGTCGCAGAGGGCTGGTCTGGGCACCCGCTCAGGCGCAAGGCCGGCGGGACCAGCTCTGACGCCGGGGGAATCGGGATCGGAGATCGGGCACAGCTCCGATCCCAATGCCCGGCTCACGATGCCGCTGGTGTCTCCACCAGCATGAAGCGTCCGGTCGCGAAGGGATCCGACGCGCCGGGCAGGGAGATCCGCATCTCGTAGGTGCCTGGACCCCATGAGCTGAGCAGATCGCTTGTTGGGGCCGCGAAGGTGAAGGCGATGATGCTCGATTTCGCCACGATGCCCTGGCTGGACGGTTGCTGCACGACGGTTCCATTCGGTGCGTCGAGGCGGAGGATCTCGACGAGGATGCTGTCGACTCCCGGGGCTGCCGGCAGGCGAACCGAGTACGCGATCGTGTCGCCGGCTCGGAACCGTTCGGTCGGGTTGATCGCCTCTCCACTGACCGGGTCAAGCGCAGTGCCGAAGGTCACCGTCAGCGGCGCCGCGCTGGGCGATGGCGTCGGCGTGGGGACGCCTACCTCCGCTCCGGCACGTCCCACGAAGAAGGCCACCAGCACCAGGCCAAGCGCGGCCGCCGCCCAACCGAGCCATGTCCGCATCCGCGGGCCCGGGCCGGAGCGCCGCCCGGCGATCAGCGGCGTCGCCTGCCGGCGGCGACCGCCTCCAAAGCCGAAACGCGACCCACGCATCCGATTGACCATGTCGAGCGCAACTCTAGCGACGCCATTCCGGATACGATGACGCCATGGTGCGGCGTGTCTTCGACTTCGATTCCCCGGACCGCTTCGTGGCTGGCACCGTCGGCGGGCCCGGGGCCCGAAGCTTCTATCTCCAGGCGCGGCAGGGTGGCGCACTGGTCAGCGTGGGGCTCGAGAAGACGCAGGTGGCCGCCCTCGCCGGGCGCATCTCCGAGCTGCTCGACGCCGTGGAGGGGCTGGCCGGGGAGCTGCCTACGCGAGCGGGACACGACGATCGCCCCCTCGAGGAGCCAACTGAGCTGTTCCGCGTGGGGGCGATGGCCCTGGCCTGGGACGCCACGGCTCAGCGAGTGGTGATCGAGGCCCAGCCGCTCGGCGACGACGGCGGATTTGCCGAAGTGCCGGACGAGGCGCCGGAGGGTCCTGATCTGCTGCGGGTGCGCGTCGAGGCGTCCCGCGCTCGTGACTTCATTCGGCGTGCGGCGTCCCTCGTTGCTGCCGGACGGCCGACCTGCCCGTTCTGCGGGCAGGCACTCGATCCGACGGGCCACTTCTGCCCGAAGACGAGCCTCAATTGATGGCCGATGCGCTGAGCGAGAACGCCGACCACGCCGGCTTCGACCCTCAGCTCCGCATCGACTGGCTGGAGGCGGCGCAGCTCGGCGATGAGCTGCCTGGTCGCCTGGGGCTGACCGTCCTTCCTGGCAAACAGGGCGTCTCCTTCCGCTACCCGGGCAGGGTCTACCGCCGTGACCTCGACGAGGACCTCGCCATGCTGCGTGCGGCTGGCGTGCGACGGCTCGTATTGCTGGTCGAGGACGCAGAGCTGAGCCGCTGGAGCGACCCTGCCATCGTGCAGCGAGGCGCCGCCGCCGGGGTCACCATCCTGCATCACCCGATCCCGGATGGGCGCCCACCCGCCTCGCTCGCCGAGATGGATCAGATCCTGGCTGAGATCAGGGAGGGTCGCCGCATCGGCAACGTGGCGGTCGCCTGCATGGGCGGGGTGGGGCGGAGCGGGACCGTTGCCGCCTGCGCCCTGGTCGAGGCGGGGATCTCCCCTGACGATGCGATCGCCACCGTGAGGGCCGTCCGTCACCCCAAGGCGGTCGAGACCGCCGAGCAGCAGCGCTTCGTGGTCGCCTTTGCTGCCGCGCCTCAGGCGAGGGAGCGCGCGTAGACAGTCACCTTCCAGAATCGCCCGCCGCCGCGGTGGTGCTCGGCGAAGCCTGCCGCGCGCAGCAACCGGTCGATCTCGGCGCGGCGGTGGACGTAGAAGGAGTGATGTCTCCGGAAGAGCCGGCTGACGGCGTTGAAGAGCGTCATCGATGCGCGAATCAACGGGCCATCGGTCGGGTGTACCAGGCCGATGAGTCGCGGGCCGGTGGCGACGGCGGCGGCCAGGAGCCCGGCAAGATCCGGGTAACAGCAGATGACCCGATCCATGGCCACGACCTCAGCCGGGGGGAGGCTTGCGGCCAGCTCCACAGCGTCGCCGTACCGGTACTCCACCCGCTCCACCAGGCCTCGCCGCTCCGCCTCGCCACGTGCAGCCTCCAGGTAGGCGCTGGAGGCGTCGACGTCCACCGCGCTCGCCGCGCCTGCCTCGAGCAGCTCGAGATGGACCATCCCGACCCCGGCACCGATGTCGAGCACGGCACCGGTCAGCCCATCGGCGCGTAGCACCTCGATCAGCTCGCGCGTGGCCGGGGGCAGGCCGTTGCGCCGCCAAGCCTCCAGGTCGTGCTCAGCCTCGCGCGCGTCGAAGAGCCGCTCGAAGTCCTGGTCGCAGCAGGTGTTCAGGCTCTTCCTCGGCACGCGCCCGATGATGCCTGACCCGTCAACTCAAGGCGGCCTGCTCCGCGGCGATCTCGACGAAGCGACAGAGCGCATTGGCAAGCCGCATCTGCTTCACCGATCGAGCGCTGACGCGCGGCAGGTCAGGCGAGGCGACCACGATCGTGATGCAGCGTGCCCGGGAGGTGGCCACGTTGAGGCGGTTGCGACTGAACAGGAAGTCCATGCCACGCGGGGCCTCCTCGCCGCTGGATGCCGCCATCGAGTATATGGAGATGGCCGCCTCCTGGCCCTGGAACTTGTCCACCGTCCCGACCCGCGCCATCGGCAGCAGCCGCTGGATCGCACCAACCTGGGCGTTGTAGGGGGCCACGATCACGATGTCCTCCCATCTGACATGCCGGTCGTGGCCATCCTGGTCGACCCAGTCGGCGCCGCCCTGCACGAGGGAGCGGGCGATCTCCGCGATTGCGACGGCCTCCTCGATCGACTCGTTGTCGTTGCCCCAGTGGGGGACCGGGAACCATCTCGGGCCGCTGCCATTCAGCGAGCCGCCCGTGCGGATCGCCTGGCGAGCGAGGTGGGGCTCGGGCTGCAGGCGATCGTCGTAGAACGTCTCCGACGTGTATCGGCACAGGTCGGCGTGCAGGCGCCACGTGGTGGCCAGGAAGAGGCCCGCCGACTCGCCGATCGTGTCCGCTCCGTCGAGCAGGTGGGCCAGCGCGGAGCGCTCGGCTCCCGGCGGGTGGCTCCCCTGCAGGACCTGGTCCAGCTGCTGGGGGTCACCCAGCAGGACGATCGAGCCGGCCGCCGTCGACGCTGCGATGACGTTGGCGAGTGACATCTGCCCGGCCTCGTCGACGAAGAGGACATCGACCGCATCAGCCATCTTGGGCGAGGCCCACAGCCAGACGGTCCCGGCGACGAGGTCTGCCTCACCCTGCGCGAGCGCGCGGGCGGCGTGCGCCGCATCCTTGGCGATGACGACCTCGTCGCCGGGATGCCTCTGGTCGTCGTCGGCCTTCTGCATGGGGCGCACCGCGACCCCCTCCTCGGTGGCCGCGGTCAGGACGGCGGCCAGCAGGTTGCCGATCACCTTGTGGCTGTTCGCGGTGATCCCCACCCGCTTCCCCGCTGCGAGCAGGGAGACGATCATGCGCGCGCCCGCGTAGGTCTTCCCGGAGCCGGGCGGCCCCTGGATCGGGAGCGTTCCGCGGTCAAGCTCCAGCGCGATGCGGCGTGCGGCCTGCAGCGGGCTCTCCTCCAGGCGACGCAGCACGCCGTCGACGATCGTCGCGCCCCGGGGTGCGCAGCGCAGCAAGAGGTCTCGGGCGGCCCGGTGCGGGCCGTCCCGATCGATCCCATGGTCGGCCACCCATTCCCCGATCTCGAAGAGGCGGGCACGCTGGGCACCGGTCTTGAAGACGGTGAGGGCGACGAGGCTGGCCGGATGCGGATCGGCCACGCCACGAAGCACGACGATCGTGCGGGCGGCGTGGTCGATCGCGACCACCTTGCCGGCCTTCCACTCGGAGTACCTGGCGTCTGGCCTTGCCTGTCGGCGGTGGGGGTCGAAGACCTCGTCGCCCTGCGAGACCTTGTACTCCTGGGCCGGGAACCGGTAGCGCCAGGGTTGCAGGCCCTTGGCGTCGGGCGGCGCGATGGCACCCGCCGGCTCCAGTCCCCCGATCGGGTCGCTCTCGGCCGTCAGCTGGACGTCGTCCATCTCCATCGCTCGGTAGAACGACCACCAGGTCGACTTGTCCTCCCGCCTATGCCAGCTCAGCAGCTGGGCCAGCAACCAGCTCGCCTGCTGCTCAGCCGTCCGTTCGGCGGCGTCGCTGGGAAGACCAGCCATCAGGCGAGCCTCCAGCTGACCCACCCGATCCAGGTCGGCGACCTGCTCGGGGGGCGGGGCCCCGTCCATCGGGAGGGGTCGTCCGACCTCGGTGCCGACCAGCTCGCCAAGCTCGACGCGACGCGCCTCGAGCCAATCGCGCAGCTCGCGCGTGCTGATCACGTCGTCGCGGTTGTATCGCTCGATTCGCTCGAGGTGATCGGTTTTCGGTCGCTCGCCCGCGCCAAGCTCGAGCCACTGCTCGAAGGCGACGATGCTCGAGCCGGCATCCCGGAGGTCGACCTGGCGTTCGTACCCGTACAGAGGCTCCAGCTTCTTCAGCCCGTAGCCCTCGACGGAGGCGCGCAGGCTCTGGACAACGACCCTGTGGAGGTCGACCATCGCCCCGCCGCGCAGGAGAGCATCGACCTCCAGCTCGCGGGTGGCATGCCTGCCCATCAGCCGCTTCATGGCGCTCGGCTCGTAGGGGGCGAAGTGATAGATATGCGCATCGGGGTATCGGATCAGGTTCGAGGTGAAGAGGTCCATCAGGGTCTGAAAGGCCCTCTTCTCGCCGGCGGGGCTGAAGGCGTCCGATCCATCGGTCGACCAGATAGCGTGCCAGCCGCCGCCAACGTCCATGACCCCGAACAGGTATTCGAGACCGTCGTCGAATGCGTAGGGATCGCCCTCGATGTCGAAGAAGAGGTCGCCGGGCGACGGTGGCGGGAGCGAGGCGAGGCCGCGCTCAGACTCGAGGTTCTCGCCGGCCTCCGGCAGCAGCAGCTCATACATGATCCGACGGTCGGCGCGCCCGGCGGCCTGGATCCGAGCCTGCTCGCGGCTGCGCAGCAGCGCGCCGGGGCTCGACCCCTCGAGCGGCGGGTCCGGGGGGAGGGGGAGCGTCCCCAACTCCTCCAGCGTGGTCACACCCCGGTCGACGAGTGCTCGCTGCTGCCGCCGGCCGATGCCGGCGACCAGGCTGAGATGGTCGTCTGAACGCCTCCTGGCCCGGCATTCCACGGTCCAGCGGCAGACGTCGCAGTGCTCCACCGGCTCTGGGTAGGTGGCGGCTGACGGATAGCTCGGCCCCGCCGCCGCGGGCCCGACTGCGTCCTCGAAGCGCTGCCTGGCAGCACGGTAGTAGGCCATGAAGTCATCCACGCGCAGCCGGACGGTCTCCCGCGCGCTGCCGCCGAGGGCGACATGCAGCCATTCCGGCTGCACCCCCTGCAGCACGGTGAGCTGATCGACATAGCTGCAGATCTGGAGCACGGCCCCCGCCTTGACGTGGCGAGCCAGCTTCGTGTCGGCCACCTCGTAGTGGTACGGGCCCCACACGCTTGGCCGCTCCGGGGATTCCCGTCGCAGCAGGAAGTCGGCGTGCCCACGCCATCGGCCGTCAAAGAAGGTGGCCTGGTAGATGACGTCCGCGCCGGCCACCATCGCCTCGCGAGTGGCAGCTGCGGCCATGCGGAGCGACTCGGCGTGGTCCGCCGGATACGCATCTGGCGCGATCTCGACCACCGTCCGATCGTCGTGTGAGAGATCCGCCAGGTAGCGGGCCTCGTGCTGCCGTCCACGCTCACGGAGCACGTCCAGCTCCGGGTCGGGGAGGTTGGGACGCGTCGCCAGCCCGGCCAGCGCCGCTCGCTCGAGCTGCGTCAGGTGTTCGCAGGCCAGGAAGCCGACGAGGTCGCTGGCCGAGTAGACCGGGCTCCCGTCGATGATCTGCATGCGCTGCGAAGCCTAGCCGCTGGGGGCGACAGGTTTGCTGTCGCGCGCGCTCAATCGCCGACCGGTTCGCTCCGCAGGAAGGTGAGCGCCCAGCTGCACATCGAGGTCACGCGCACGAAGAGGTCTCCGGTCAGCTCGGGATGGCCGGCGAAGAAATTGGTGTGCAGGGTGCCGGGCACAGGGGCGGTGCCGAGGGTGGCGCGGATGGCGGACACCGCCGTCCCGCTGCCGGGCACGAAGTCGACCGAGAAGGCGCAGCCGTCGTTGCCGGGCAGGACCGAGGCGACCCAGCGCACCGTGTAGTTGGCGTCGGTGATCGGGACGGGGCCGAACTCGCCGTCGCCATCGTGCGCGAAGCCGGCCACGATCGGATTGAACGGCAGCTCGAAGCTCGCCGGGACCAGGAAAGGGTTGGGCATGAAGCCGGCTGCAACCCAGCCTTCCTCGAAGGCAGGCGCGTTGTCGTCGGCGTCGCGAACCAGGTACCAGCCGTGGCTATCGGCCCGCACGGGACCCAGCTCGACCACGAGGTTCGCCCCGGTCGGAAGCAGCGTTAGCACCCCCTGGCCGAGCCCCGGCCCCGACCGAACCCGTAGCCCGCTCGCGTTGGTCGAGACCCGCGTCCCGGCCGTGAAGGTGGGGACGGCGTCCGGCCCCGGGGTGGGCACCGGCGTGGCCGTCGCCGGTGGCAGTGAACTCGACGGCTCGGCGCTGGCTGCCTCTGAGGCGCTGACCGCGGCGGATGGTGACGCGCTCGGCGCGCCGAAGAGGCATCCCGACAGGAGCACGGAGACGAGCAAGAACACCTTCGGCGCAGCGCGGCGCATGCGGGCAGCCTAGCGCAACCCGTTGTGACTGGCCGCGCGGGGGCGCTCCGCCGGCTCTTTCGGTACGATGGGCAGATGAGCACCAAGATCACCAAGGACGAGGCCGACTGGGCACGCGAGCTCTCCCCCGAGCAGTTCCACGTCCTCCGTCAGAAGGGCACCGAGCGGGCCTTCAGCGGGGCCTACTGGGACGAGCATCGTCCCGGGGTGTACCGCTGCGCCGGCTGCGACGCGGAACTCTTCTCCTCCGACACCAAGTTCGACTCGCGCAGCGGCTGGCCGAGCTTCTATGCCCCGTCCGACCCCGCCGCCGTGGAGGTGGAGAGCGACCGCTCCTTCTTCATGGTGCGCAACGAGGTCCTCTGCTCGAGCTGCGGCGGGCACCTCGGGCACGTCTTTGACGACGGGCCCAACCCGACCGGGCTGCGCTACTGCATCAACTCTGCCGCGCTGAAGCTGGACCCACAGGAGGGCTAGCGCGCCACCCTGTCGGTGACGTCGACCTCGGTGTAGATATGCCGCTGGTCGACGAAGATCCAGTTCCGATCGGGGAGGAGTGGCAGGTCCAGGCCAAAGTACGCGTGGAAGATGGCGCGGAACTGGTTGACCGGTGTGATCGAGTCGTACAGGCCGGCCTCCTCGGGAGACTTGCCGGGCAGGTAGAACGTGCTCAGGATTCCGAACTTGTGCTCCAGCTCCTCCGGCGTGGCGGTGGTCCAATCGAAGGCGGGCTCGTTGTTGGCGTATCTGACGGGGAACGGCCCCTCATCAGACTGGATGATCACGATCGGCTGCTCGCCCTCCGGCACCGCCAGGATCGAGTCGAGCCAGGCCAGCATCTGGGTGTTGGCAAATCGCATCTGGTCCACGTAGTTCACGATCCGCGGGCGCTCCTTCTCCTCCCCCAGGGAGACGAAGCTGCCGTCGGCGTGGAAGACATACGGGTCGTGCGGCAGGGCGAAATGCGCGTGGACGAACTTCGGGCCTGCCAGGCTCGAGGCGCGGTTCAGGCTCGCCAGCTCGTAGCTGGTCTGGTTCCATCGGTTTCGGCGCCAGTCGAAGGGGGCCTCGGGGCCGAGCCCCTCGAAGGCCCGCAGCATGGTCGCGCCGGCGAGCACGTCGAGGAACTCGGAGGCGAGCTTGTCATAGACGTAGTTGATCTGCGCCGCTGAGTTGCGCGCGGTAGGGCCCCAGTAGGTGCCCAGGTAGATGAACCGATATCCCGCGCTCCCGAGATAGTGCTCAACGTCGAAGGTCCCGGACAGCCCACGATAGAGCGGTCCCCAGTCGTCGTCGGCGGTTGCCTGTGCCCGAAGATCGGTGAAGTCGAGGTAGTCCATGCTCCGTGACGAGGTCAGGCTGAGCGCCGTCTTGAGGTAGTTGGCGGTCGCGTGCTCGGCGACGTAGAAGCCGCGGCTGCGCAGCTCGTCGAGGAACGGCGAATTGTCGTAGTCGAAGTACTTGTCGACGACGTTGGCCGACCCGTATCGGTCCAGGATGATCCAGTAGATATCCGGAAGCCGCTCGCCCGGCGCGGGGGTCGGGCTCATGGTCATGCCCGGGCCGGTGACCGCCACGGTTGGGCGTACGTTCAAGACGAAGGCCCCGATGATGACCAGGTTGACCCCGAGCAGGGCGGCACCGACGACGTTGAGCGGCGTCGTCAGTCGCGCGGCCAATTCGCCGAAGCGCCAGCTCAGGGTGATGCCGATGACGGCCAGCAGCGCCCACGCGGCAACCAGCACCCAGTGCCCGAGCACCATCGTCCCGATCCCTTGCCAGGCCAGGCCGTAGGTGAAGAAGAGGACGACCAGCATCGTGCTGATCAGGGCCGCCGATGCCCAGCTGCGTGTCAGGGCACGGAAGAGGAGGAGCGCCGCGAGGGCGAAGCCGGTTCCGAGGGCCAGCGGCAGCAGGACCTCGTATGCAGCGATCGCCTCGTGAACGTTCTGCGCATACAGGTAGACGACCGGGAAGGCGGCAGTCAGGAAGGGATGCAGCGGCAGCGCCCCAAGGCGGCGGAGCCAGCCCGGCATGCTCATGAGCCCGGATTCTCGCACGGACCGCAGGCTGCCGGACCGAGCCCCCACTGCGAGCGGCCGGGGTGCACGCCTCATCGCCGGGAGAAGGTACGATCCCGCCATGCCGCAGACGCGCGCACCGGGTGACGCCCCGACGCCTCCGGAAGGCCACAGCAGCACGGCGGCGCACTACGTCGAGACGATCTTCTACATCCGTTTCGAGGAAGGGCGCGTGCGACCCGGGCGGCTTGCCGCGTGGATGGGGGTGAGCGCTCCAAGCGTGACCGTGGCCCTCCAGCGCCTGGCCCGCGACGGCTGGATCGACATCGCTCAGGATCGCAGCGTGTCGCTCACCAAGGCTGGCGAGGAGCTGGCGGCCGACGTCGTGCGCGTCCACCGCCTGCTCGAGCGCTGGCTGACCGACGTCATGGGCCTCGACTGGGCGGCCGCCGACCAGGAGGCACAGCTCCTCGCCCCGGGTGTCTCGCCGTTGGTGGCGGATCGGTTCGACGAGCTCCTCGGGCAGCCCGCCACGTGCCCGCACGGCAACGTCATCCCGGGGCGCAAGGCACCCTACGGCGAGCTGGTCGCCCTGGCGGACCTGGGGCCTGGAGTGACGGCCGTGGTACGGCGCATCTCGGAAGTGGCGGAGCATGACGCGCCCGAGCTGTTGCGCGAGCTCGATGGTTACGGCCTCGTCACCGGAGCGCAGATCCGAGTGGGCGCGGCTGATCGCAGCGCCGGCGTGCTGCCGGTTGAGGTCGCCGGCCACACGCGGCCAATGGCCGCCGACGTTGCTCGGCTGATCTGGGTCGAATCCCTCCAGCAGTGAGCTGACCACGTTCGGTCAGCCGATCATGCGTCCGATGCAGTGTCAGGATCCGGCGGCAGCTGGCGCCGATAGGCGACCACCCCAAACAGCAGCAGGCCGTGGAAGAGCGCGATCTCCAGGGTGGCGAACTGATTCAGGTAGAACGACGCGAGGTCGGACAGCGACAGGGATACCAGCAGGCCGTACTCGGCCAGGCTGACCCCGATTCGATCGCGCCGGGTCAGGGCCATGAGCAGGGAACCGGCCAGCAGCAGCGCCCCCGCGATTCCCTCGACCGCGAGGTGCAGCATGTCCAGGCTGAAGAGCCGTGTGCGGGCTCCCGGGTCCACGCCACCGATCTGCGCAACCGCCAAACCCAGGTCGATGACCGACTGCACCCCGGAGATGAAGAGCGCAACCACCAGCGCCGCACGCACGCCGCGGCCGCCGAGCCATCGGTCACGGTGGGCGGCCCACCAGTCGTACAGGGGTTGGAAGCGGCTCACCGCATCGGGCGCGATCTCCAGCTCCTGCGACTCGATGTAGGCAAGCAGCGCCACGGCCAGCCGGCGCTGACCCTCGAGC
>JALYNS010000090.1 GCA_030773035.1 Chloroflexota bacterium | reverse complement strand
GGCCATCGGTCTCCCGACGACGCGCGACCGAGCGGCCGACGCGCTTGGTATGCAGTCGCTGCGGGCTGAACCCGCGCGACTGATCAGGCTGGCGAAATGAGTGTCAGGCGCCGATCTTGAACATCTTGGTGCCGCACACCGGGCAGGTGCCCTGGGTGGCAGGCTTGCCATTCTTCATGGTGATCTTGTGATCGCCGCGCATCTCGCGCTTGGCCTTGCACTTGACGCAGTATCCAGTGGTCGCCATCGGTGAGTTGCCTCCTTGTGTGCCGGCATGGGAACCGGTCTTGCTTAACGCTCCCCGCCCCGTCCGCCGATCAACGCTGACCAGCGTGCGTGGTGATCTCCTTCGTCTCCGTTGTCGATCTCCCAGAGCAGGTGGATGCCGGACAGTCCGACATCGATACAGCGTGCCTCCGCGGCCTCCTTCGCCGCTCCTTCCAGAAACGTCCCATCGACGCGCTGTGCGTAGGCCGCGCACACCGTCCCCGACCGCAACCCCGCGAGACCTGCCAGCACGAAGAGTGCCGACGACTCCATCTCGAGGTTGGCGACGCGTTGGCGGCGGAGCTCCTCCGCGAGATCAGGATAGCGAACCGGGAGCGTGCGCATCGCCCTTCCCTGCGGAGCGTAGAAGCCGCTCGCCGTCGCGGTCATCCCCATGTGGTACGGAGCGCCCGTCTCGAGGCAGGCCGCCTCCAGCGCCCAGACCACGTCCCGATGGGCAATCGCGGGGTAGCCAGGGTGCACGTAGAAGTCGGTCGTGTTCTCCAGCCGCACCGCCCCAATCGAGACGATCAGGTCACCAAGGGCGATCTCCGGCTGGAGCGCACCGCTCGATCCGATGCGGATGAAGGTGGCCCGCTCGGTGATCTCCATGACCTCGGCGAGCACGATCTCCACGTTGTCGGTGCCCATACCGGTCGACATGGCGGAGAGGCGCATGCCCCGATAGGTGCCGGTGGCGGTGGTGATCTCCCGGTTGCTGCGGTTCAGCTCGACCGAGTCGAAGTGCGCCGAGACCTTGGCGACGCGACCGGGATCGCCGACCAGCAGGATGTACTCGGCCAGCTCGCCACGCTCCAGCGCGATGTGGTACTGACGCTCGCCGGTGCGCGGCGCGTCGGCGCTCGAGAGATCGGTCAAGGCCTCGGCAAGCTCCTCGTTGCGAGCGTGAACCGTCAGATCGGCGGGAGTATACGCCGCTCCTCCTGAGCGTCCGCCGCGTCGATACGCAGCAGGGCGAGGCGCGGGCCGGGCGGTCCAGCCTCGATTTCGAGCACGCCCGGGACAGGGTCGTCCCGTGCCGCGTCGTCGTCGGGACGGCGAGGGCGGCCGAACCACGCCGCCAGGGCGGCCAATGCGGCGACGCCCATGCCCGAAACAACCAGCCCCGCCGCCATTGGCGCCTTGCTCTCCTCGGGGCGCGGCTGCGCGCTGGTGGTCATCGCCGGCGGCATGGGTGGGAGCGTCGGATGCGCGCGGGCGAGGATCGGCGGGAGATTTGGCCACGGGACGACGACCTCGTTCTGCCCGGACCGCGGGAGGTGGCCGCCCGCGGCTCCTGATTCGGCGGACGGGCCACTCGACGTGCAGCATGGCGTCCCGGCCCCCGTGCCCGCTACCGGTGCGGCGATGACGTGGAGGTCCGCCCGCATGCGTGGCCAGAGCCGATATCCGCTCAGCGGGGCCTTGCTGGTCGTCACCTGAGCGAGCACGCCGCGCAGCTCGAGCCAGGCGCCGCGCCTGATCGAGCCGGTTGCGATCCCGGAGCGCGGCGAGATGCTGACGCGGATCGGGCCGGAACCGTCGTCGATCGCAAACGAGACGGCACCGCCGCGCGGGCGGCTGACCGCGCTGCTCACCACGCCGCGCGCGATCACGACGCGCGCCTCATCGGCCTCGCCCAGCACGCCCGTGGCGCGCCGGGTCGGACTGGGATCTGCCAGCGCTCCGAGCCGGAGCGCGTGCTTCGTGACGCGCAGGCTCAGCATCCCGGCCTTGGTCGATCGGATCCCGTCCAGCTCCACGAACTGGCCGAGCGACAGGCTCCCCGCCGTCGGTCCCAGGCGGACGAGGATCCCCGCGGTTGAGTCCTGTACGACCGCGCTGCCCGCCTCGAGCAGGCCCGACTGGGCCGTCACCACGCCGCGGATGCGGAGGTGCGTGCCGGCTGCTGCGGCGCGCGCCTCACCGATAGAGACCAGCGGGAC
>JALYNS010000089.1 GCA_030773035.1 Chloroflexota bacterium | reverse complement strand
GTGGTCGAACTTGAAGTCGCCGGTGTGGACCACGGTGCCGAGCGGCGTCCGGATAGCGAAGCCGAGCCCGTCGGGGATCGAATGGTTGACGCGGAAGGGCGTGATGGCGAAGGGGCCGAGCGTGAATTCGACGGTCGGCTCGATCACCTCGAGTCGGGTCTGGCCGAGGAGCTTGTGCTCCTTCAGCTTGCCCGTCACCAGGCCCACCGTCAGGCGGCTGGCGTAGATCGGGGTCCCCGGAATCTGAGGCAGGACATACGGCAGCCCTCCGGTGTGGTCCTCGTGCCCGTGGGTCAACAGGATGGCGCGCACCCGCTCGCGGTTCTCGCGCAGGTAGGTGACGTCGGGAATGACGAGGTCGATGCCGAGCATCTCGGGCTCGGGGAAGGCAAGTCCGCAGTCGACGACCAGGATCTCCCCGGCCGCCTCGATGACGGTGATGTTCTTGCCGACCTCGCCCACGCCGCCGAGCGGAATGATGCGAAGGGTGTCTGGCATGGTGCTCCTAGAAGAGGGTCATCTGTTCGGTGTCGTCGGCCTCAACCGGCGGCACCGGTGGTGCCGGATCGACCAGGACCGGCTGGACCGATTCCGTCCGCTCGGCCTGGATGGCCGCCCGGGCGTCGAGCAGCGCGGCCGGCAGGCCCCGGATATCTGCGAAGAGCGTCTCTCGCAGCGAGGACTGGTGCAGCGCCGCAGCAGGATGGTACATCGGGAAAACGAAGCGACCGCCGAATTGGCGCAGGCGGCCGTGCACCTCGCTGATGCGGGCATCGGGCAGGTAGCGCCGCAGTGAGTGGCGTCCCAGGGTGACGATCACGGCCGGGTCGAGCGCCGCCTCCTGGCGGTCGAGATAGGGGCGACAGGCAGCAATCTCCTCCGGCTCCGGATCGCGATTGGCGGGCGGGCGGCACTTCACCGCGTTGGCGATGAAGACCTGCTCGCGCGTCCAGCCGATCGCGCGCAGCAGCTCGTCGAGGAGCTGCCCGGCCGGGCCTACGAAGGGCCTCCCGGTGGCATCCTCGCGCGCCCCTGGAGCCTCCCCCACCAGCAGCACGTCGCTGATCGGGTTCCCCTCGCCGGGGACGGTCCGCGTTCGGCCGACGTGGAGGGGGCAGCGAGTGCAGCCGCTGACCTCGAGCGCGACCGCTGCGAGCAGCGCCTCGGGGCCCATCGGCGTCAGGACTCTTCGCTGACGCCTGCCTTGGCCATGTGCCGCTCCATCGCCGCGCGGCGGCTCAGGTTCACGCGACCCATGCGATCGATCTCGGTCACCACCACCATCAGCTCATCGCCGACGGCGACCACGTCCTCGACCTGCGCGACCCGGTAATCGGCCAGCTGGCTGATGTGCACCAGCCCCTCCTTGCCGGGCATGATCTCGACGAAGGCGCCGAAGTTCATGATCCGGGTGACCTTGCCGAGGTACTCCTTGCCGACCTCGACGTCCTTGGTCAGGCCCTCGATCCAGGCGATCGCCTTCTTGGCGTTCTCCTGCGAGACCGAGGCGATCTGGATGGTGCCGTCGTCCTCGACGTTGATCTGGGTGCCGGTCTCGGCGACGATCTGGCGGATCACCTTGCCGCCGGAGCCGATCACGTCGCGGATCTTGTCGATCGGGATCTTGATGGTCGTGATCCGCGGCGCGTAGGGCGAGAGCTCGCTGCGGCTGGCGCTGATGACCGCACTCATCTTGTCGAGGATGAAGAGCCGCGCCACGCGGGCCTGCTCCAGGGCGTCGCGCATCACCGCCATCGGGATGCCGCCGACCTTGATGTCCATCTGCAGCGCGGTCACGCCCTCGGCGGTGCCGGCCACCTTGAAGTCCATGTCGCCGTAGGCGTCCTCCTTGCCGCTGATGTCGGTCAGCACGGCGTGGCGGCCGGTGGCGGCATCGCTGATCAGGCCCATCGCCGCGCCGGCGACGTGACTCTTGATCGGGACGCCGGCGTCCATCAACGCCAGCGACGAGCCGCAGGTGCTGGCCATGGAGGTCGAGCCATTGCTGCTGACCACCTCGCTCACCACGCGGATCGCATAGGGAAACTCGTCGGCCGAGGGCAGCACCGGCACGAGTGCTCGCTCGGCGAGCGCACCGTGGCCGATCTCGCG
>JALYNS010000088.1 GCA_030773035.1 Chloroflexota bacterium | reverse complement strand
GGACTGACGGTGACGCGCATCGGTCAGGCCTCAGGACCCATCGGGCTCATGAGCTGGAAGTAGTTGTCATCCGGGTCCGAGAACGTGGCGATCAACCCGCCCGGCCCGCCCGGCTGGCCCGGGTTGTACGGCTCGCGGACGACGGTCGCGCCCGCGGTCTTGAACCGATCGAAGTCGGCGGGGACGTCGGCGCTCTCGATGTTCCAGAGCAGCCTGCCCGGGTGCGCGTTCTTCCCGTGGACCTCGTCGTGCGGCCCGACAGTGACGAAGCCGGTGCCAATCTGCCACCCGGCATAGCCGCTGTCCTCGAAGGTCGGCTTGCCGAAGAGCGTCGAGTAGTACTCGACGAGGCGCTGCGGGTCCTCCGACCCGATCAGGATGCTGTTGAAATTCACGGAGTCTCCTGCCTGTTGCTCATGCTGGTCAGACCGATGATACGTGCCCGCGGCGATGGGAGGTCGAAGCCGCGCGTGTGCGGCGCGTGTGCGCCGGGCGTGCGAAACTCCACGCACCACCTGAAGGAGGTCTCAGCATGCAGCCAGGCTTTGGCTCGGAGTTTCAACCAGGCCTCGCCACGGGCCCGTCGCTGGCGGTCGAGCTGGTCTCGTCGCACGCGCGCATCGGTGGATCGGTCAATCTCGCCGCCTACACGCGCCTCTCAGACCTGCTCAACTTTCACGACGAGGTCCTGACCGTCCACGACGGCGTGGTCCTGAACCGGACGGGCATTCCGACCGCGGACGCGGCACCCGCCCTCGACGTCCGCCTGGAGGGGCTGACCATCGTCATCGACCGCTCCGACTGGGTGCCTCCCCAGGACCCTGATACGATCGAGAAGACGCCGCATCGCATGCTGGCCGTCACGCAGGGCCACGTCATCACCGGCACCTTCTTCATCTATCCCGGCGCGGAGCCCGTCGCGTACCTGCAAGCCAAGGAACCGCACTGGGTCCCCGTGACCGATGTCCGCCTCCGCTCGCTGGTCGATCGCCGGATCAAGTTCTCCGCCGGCTTCGCGGTGCTCAACCGCAGGTCGGTGATTGCCACGACCGTTATCTGACCACCGAGCCGATGCCTCACGACTACACCGGTACCTCCGCCGACACCGTCCGCGCCACAGCCGGGGCAGCCCTGGCCGAGGCCGATGCGCTGATCGCCAGCGCGGTGGCCAGCGTCGACGCGCCCTCCTTCGAGGCCACCCTGCGACCGATCGAGCTGGCCGGCGCAACCGCCACCGCGGGCTACGGCAGATCGGCCTTCATGAACTACGTCCACCCCGAAACCGATGTCCGCAATGCGGGGCAGGCGGCCGAGGAGCAGATCGCCAAGTGGAACGTGGGGCTCCCTTTCCGCGAGGACCTGTACCGAGCCGTGAAGGCGTTCTCCGAGACGCCGGAGGCGGCGGCGCTCGAAGGCGAGCAGAAGCGCCTGCTCGAGTTCTGGATGCGCGACTTCCGCCGCGCCGGCCACGCCCTTGCCCCCGAGGACAAGGCAACGCTTGAGGCGCTCCGCAACCGACTGGTGGAGCTGGAGGTCGCCTTCGCCCGCAACATCAACGAGGACCAGGAAGGAATCGAGGTCACCCGCGAGGGGCTGGCCGGCCTGCCCGAGGACTACATCGAGCGGCTCGAGCCGGGCGCCGAGCCCGGGACCTACAAGGTCGGTACCAAGGGCCCCGAGCTGGTTCCCTTCCTGGCACAGGCGCGCGACCGCTCCCTGCGCGAGAAGCTCTTCCGGCGCAACTGGACATCAGCCGTGACCACCAACCGGCCGATCCTGGAGGAGGCGCTCGAGGTGAGGCGCCGGATCGGGGGGCTCTTCGGGATGCCGACCTGGGCGCACTACGCGCTCGAGGTCAAGATGGCCGGCACGCCGGAGCGGGTCGAGGAGTTCTACGCGCAGATCGTGCCGCCGCTGCGGGCCGCGGCCGAGCGCGAGGTGGCGAAGCTCCACGAGCGAGCGGAGGGGGGCGGGCTCATCGGTCCCTTGCAGGCGTGGGACTGGGCCTACTACGACAACGCCCAGTCGCGCGAGGAGCACGGCGTCGATCAGAACGAGATCGGCCAGTACTTCCCGCTGGAACCGGTGATCGAGGGCATGTTCGCGCTGACCGCGGAGGTCTTTGGCCTGGAATACCGCAAGGTCGCCGATGCGAAGGCCTGGCACCCCGACGTCACGCTGTACGAGATCCACGAC
>JALYNS010000087.1 GCA_030773035.1 Chloroflexota bacterium | reverse complement strand
AGCCTGTGCGGCCTGGGCCAGGGAGCCCCGAACCCGATCTTCAGCACGCTTCGCTACTTCCGCGACGAATACGTCGCGCACGCCACCGATCGAACGTGCCCCGCCGGGGTGTGCGCGATCGAGCCTGAGCCGGCATTCGCATGAGCGTCCACACCCTCCGCATCGACGGCGCCGATGTCGCCGGCAACGACGGCCAGTCCATCCTGTCGGTGGCCACCGAGAACGGGATCCACATCCCCACCATGTGCCACCTCGACGGCCTCTCGGACACCGGCTCCTGCCGGCTGTGCGTGGTGCAGGTGGCAGGCTCCAATAAGCTCGCGCCGGCGTGCACCACCGCCGTGGTGGAGGGGATGGAGGTCACCACCGTCTCCGAGGAGCTCATCGAGTATCGGCGGACGATCACCGAGATGATGTTCGTGGAGCGCAACCACATCTGCGCGGTCTGCGTGGCCAACAACCACTGCGAGCTCCAGGACCTCGGCGAGGAGATGAAGGTCGACCACTTCGAGCTGCCGGTCATCAATCCGTCGGTCGGCATCGACGCCAGCCACCCGCTGTACGCGATCGATCACAACCGCTGCATCATGTGCGTCCGCTGTGTCCGCGTCTGCGCCGAGATCGAGGGCGCCCATACGTGGAGCGTCATGGGCTCCGGGATCGGCGAGCGGGTGGTGACCGATATGGGCACCCCGTGGGGCGCCTCTACGACCTGCACGAGCTGCGGCAAGTGCGTGCAGGTCTGCCCCACCGGCGCCCTCTTCGAGAAGGGCCGGTCGATCGCGGAGGGGAGCAAGGAGCGCCGTCCGTTCCTGCCCTATCTCCAGGCCCACGGCGCGCGGCCGGGCGAGCGGTGAGCAAGCCGCGCATCGCGACCGTCTGGCTCGACGGCTGCTCCGGGTGCCACATGTCGTTCCTCGACATGGACGAGCGCCTGCTCGAGGTCGCTGAGCTCGCGGACATCGTCTACAGCCCGCTCGTCGACACCAAGGAGTACCCGTTCGACGTCGACGTGTGCCTCGTCGAGGGGGCGGTCTCGTCCGAGGACGACCTCGCAAAGATCAAGATGGTTCGGGAGCGGACGAAGACGCTCGTCTCGTTCGGCGACTGCGCGGTGACGGCCAACGTGCCGGCGATGCGCAACCCGATCGGGGTCCAGCCACTCCTGGATCGTGCGTACCTCGAGAACGTGACCCTGAACCCAGGCATCCCGCTCGACGTCGTTCCCGCCCTGCTGCCGATGGCACGGCCCGTCCATCGGGTCGTGACCGTCGATGTCTTCCTGCCGGGCTGCCCGCCCTCGGCCGATCTCATCTACTCCGCGTTGATCGACCTGATCGAGGGCCGCATGCCGGACACGTCCGGCGCCCGGTTTGGCCGGTGAGCACGACATGACCAGCAAGATCGTCATCGACCCGATCACCCGGATCGAGGGCCACAGCAAGATCACGATCCACCTTGACGACGCCGGGGAGGTGACCGACGCCCAGTTCCACGTCACCCAGTTCCGCGGCTTCGAGCGGATCGTCCAGGGCCGCCCGATCCACGAGATGCCCTCGATCATGGCCCGCATCTGCGGCATCTGCCCGGTCAGTCACCTGATCGCGTCGTCGAAGGCATGCGACGAGATCCTGGCGGTCGAGCCGCCACCGACGGGTGCCGATCTCCGGCGGCTGATGAACCTGGCCCAGATCGTCCAGTCCAACGCGCTCAGCTTCTTCCACCTCTCGTCGCCGGACCTCCTCTTCGGCTTCGACGCCGGGCCGGCGAAGCGCAACATCCTCGGCGTCGCACAGGCCAACCCGCAGCTGGCGCGCGACGGGGTCGGGGTCCGTCGGTTCGGGCAGCAGATCATCGAGTGGCTGGGTGGAAAGCGGATCCATCCGGCCTGGGTCGTTCCCGGCGGTGTCGACGCGCCGCTGAGTGCGGAGACCCGCGACCGCATCCTGTCGACCGTCCCGGAGGCGATCGCGGCGATCGAGCGGGCGATCGCCTGGTACAAGTCGTCGGTCGCCAGCTGGGAGGACGAGGCCGCGTCGTTCGGCGACTTCCCATCGGCCTACATGGGCCTCGTGGACCGCGAGGGAAACGTCGACTATTACGACGGCTGGCTGCGGGTCATGGACGCCGGCGGCCATCTCCTGGCGGATCGGGTCGACCCGCGCAGCTACCAGGACTACCTCGGTGAGGCGGTCGAGCCGTGGTCGTACCTGAAGTCGACCTACTGGAAGGTCCTCGGTTACCCGGAAGGCATCTACCGCGTCGGCCCGCTGGCGCGCGTCATCGTGGCCGGGCAGATGGGGACGCCGCGTGCCGACCTGGAACTCGACGAATTCAGGCGACGGCTGGGGCGCGTCCCGTCCAGCTCGTTCCATTACCACTATGCCCGCCTGATCGACACGTTGCACGCCGCCGAGCGGATCGAGGAGCTGCTGCGCGGGCCGGAGATCCTTTCGCCGCGGGTCCGCGCCTTTGCGGAGATCAACCGCAACGAGGGGATCGGAGTCTCGGAGGCGCCGCGCGGCACGCTCATCCACCACTACCGGGTGGACGACGACGGGATCGTCCAGTGGGCGAACCTGGTGATCGCCACCGGGCACAACAACCTGGCTATGAACCGCAGCGTGCGCCAGGTCGCGAAGCGGTACGTGAAGAGCGCGCAGCTGACCGAGCCGATGCTGAACCGCGTGGAGGCGGTCATCCGCTGCTACGACCCCTGCCTCTCCTGCTCGACGCACGCCCTCGGGGAGATGGCGCTCCATCTCCAGCTCATCGGGCCGGACGGAACGATCCTCGACGAGATCTCGCGGTGACCGACGGGGTCCTGGTCGTGGGCTTCGGCAACGCGCTGCGCACCGACGACGGGGTCGGCTGGGCCGCGGCGGAACGCTGTGCCACCGATCCGCGGCTGGAAGGGGCGACGGTCATGGCGCGCCACCAGCTGACGCCGGAGCTCGCACTGGACGTCAGCCGCGCAGCCGGCGTCATCTTCATCGATGCGAGCCACGGACCGCCCGCGGGCACGTTTACCGTCGGGCAGCTCGACCTTGATGGCGGCGGAGGCACGCACTCGTCGCACCACGTCAGCCCCACGGTCCTCGTGCAGCTCGCGCTCGAGCTGTACGGTCGCGCTCCCGCCGTCTGCCTGGTCAGCGTTGGCGTCGAGTCGATGGAGCCCGGGGATCGGCTGTCGCCCGTGGTCGAGGCTGCGATCCCGCGGCTGGTGGATGCGGTGGTGGCGCTCGCCACCGAGGCGTCCGCGGTGCCCGACCATGCATGAGGTCTCCCTGGTCGCCGACCTGATCGCAGAGTGCGAGCGTCGCGGGGCGGGGCAGACGATCAGGTACGTGCGGGTGCGCCACGCGACGACGATCGCCGAGCCGGCGCTGCGCCAGGCATTCGAGATGCTCACCGAGGGAAGCATCCTTGCCGGCGCCACCCTCGAGGCCGAGACCTTCCCGGTCGCGCTGCAGTGCCCGTGCGGGTTCGCGGGCGCGCTCGGGCACGATGACCTGATCAGCGGCTCGGTGGCGGTGTGCCCGGCCTGCGGCGAGGTCACGACCCTCCACCGGACGGCGGAGCTCGAGCTTCTCGAGGTGCAGGAAGCGTAACGGCCGGTGCCGGACTCTCCAGCGGCCCCTATCACCGAATCCGGTATGCGGTACCAATCCGACCCGTCAAGGCCCGATCGGTGCCCAGCATCGGGCCGTTGGCCGCCTCGCTGGGCCAGCTGCCACTGAACTGCCCGCGGGGTTTCGGTGTAACAATTAGGAAGACCCTACCCGGAGGCGCCTCGCCTGGTGCGCTCATTGCTTGCGGGGTGGCGGGTGAGCCTGCACCGGACCCGCGCCGATTGGCCGATCGTTGCGGCTGCGTGGCTGATCACGCTGCTCGCCGCCGTCCTGCTCTCGGTCGGACCGATCTACTCGTCGGCCGCCTCCGAGGCCGGCCTGCGCCGGGCGCTCGCCGACGCTCCCGCGGCGGACGCGAACATGAGGGTCTCGCTCTACGGCGCGCCGGCCGATGCCTCAGTCATAGATGGCCATGTGCAGGCT
>JALYNS010000086.1 GCA_030773035.1 Chloroflexota bacterium | reverse complement strand
CCCGCGCCCCGGTCGAGCTGGTCGACGACGAGCTCGAGCGATGGCGCAGCTCCCACCCGCTGGCCCCGGTGCTGCCGGTGATCAGGCGGCTGCTGGTCGACGACGCCATCGAAGCCGGGTTGCTGGTCGGGGTCAGCGACGCTGACGGCCGGCTGCTGTGGGTGGAGGGCGAGTCGCGGATCCGCCGGGACGCGGAGCGCATCCACTTCGTCGAGGGTGCCTGCTGGTCCGAGGCGCGCGCCGGCACCAACGCCCCGGGCACCGCGCTGGCGCTCGACCAGCCCGTGCAGATCTTCGCCGCAGAGCACCTGGCCCGGCCGGTGACACCGTGGAGCTGCACCGCCGCGCCGATCCACGACCCCGACTCGGGCGCCGTGCTCGGGGTCCTCGACCTGACCGGCGGCGACGAGGTCGCCGCCCCTCGCACGCTCTCGCTCGTGCGGGCGACGGTCGCGGCGGTCGAGTCCGAGCTCCGCGTCCGCCGACTCCAGGGTGCAGACCCGGCGCCGCTGTTCGCCGACCGGGTGCTGCTCCGCACCCTCGGCCAGCCGACCGCGACGCTCGGGGACGCCCGCATGCAGACCAGGCTCGGGCTCCGGCACAGCGAGCTGCTGGTTCTTCTCGCGTCCTACCCCGACGGCATCAGCGGGGACCGGTTGGCCACGCTGCTGCGCGACCAGGACCTCGCCGCGGTGACCCTGCGCGCAGAGCTGTCCCGGCTGCGGTCGATCCTGGCGCCGATCACCCTGCACTCCAGGCCCTACCGGCTCAGCAGCCCGTTGGCCACCGACGCCAACGAGGTCCGAGCGCTCCTGACCCGTGGCCAGGTGCGTGCGGCCGTCGAGAGGTACGCCGGCCCGCTGCTGCCGGCGTCCGAGGCGCCCGGAGTGGTCGTGCTGCGTGACTCGCTGCACACCCGGATGCGCGCGGCGGTGCTGGCCGAGCGCGATCCCGAGCTCCTGCTCCGGTTCGCGGACAGCGACCACGGCCGCGCCGACTGGGGGCTGTGGCACGACGCGGCGCGCACCCTGCCCGAGGGCGCGGTCCTCCTGCAGGTCCGCGCGCACCTGCGCCGTCTCGACCAGCAGTTCGGACACACGTCCGCAACGTTGCCGCAACGTCGCAGTTCCTAGCGTCGAACCTCACCGGGCAGCCCGTCCGGTGCTGACGACGTACAGGGAGCACCTCGTATGACCGTTTACGCCCAGCCTGGCCAGCCCGACGCCAAGGTGACCTACAAGTCCCGCTACGACAACTGGATCGGCGGCGAGTACGTCGCTCCTGTCAAGGGTCAGTACTTCGAGAACGTCTCGCCGGTCAACGGCAAGGTGTTCTGCGAGATCGCTCGTGGCACTGCCGAGGACATCGAGCTCGCCCTCGACGCCGCACACGCGGCCGCTCCGGCCTGGGGCAAGACCCCGGTCGCCGAGCGCGCCAACATCCTCAACAAGATCGCCGACCGCATCGAGGCCAACCTCGAGATGCTGGCCGTCGGCGAGACGTGGGACAACGGCAAGCCGGTCCGCGAGACGATGGCGGCCGACCTCCCGCTCGCGGTCGACCACTTCCGCTACTTCGCCGGCGCCCTGCGAGCACAGGAGGGGTCGATCTCCCAGATCGACGACGACACCGTGGCCTACCACTTCCACGAGCCGCTGGGCGTGGTCGGCCAGATCATCCCGTGGAACTTTCCGCTGTTGATGGCCGTCTGGAAGCTGGCCCCGGCGATGGCCGCCGGCAACGCCGTCGTCATCAAGCCGGCCGAGCAGACCCCGGCCTCGATCCTGCTGCTGATGGAGCTGATCGCCGACCTGCTCCCGCCGGGCGTCGTCAACGTCGTCAACGGCTTCGGCACCGAGGCGGGCGCCCCGCTCGCCTCGTCCAGCCGGATCCGCAAGATCGCCTTCACCGGTGAGACCACGACCGGCCGCCTGATCATGCAGATGGCGAGCCAGAACCTCATTCCGGTCACCCTCGAGCTCGGCGGCAAGTCGCCGAACATCTTCTTCGAGGACGTCGCCAACAAGGACGACGCGTTCTACGACAAGGCACTCGAGGGCTTCACGATGTTCGCCCTCAACCAGGGCGAGGTCTGCACCTGCCCGAGCCGCGCGCTGATCCAGAACTCGATCCTCGAGCAGTTCCTCCCGGCGGCGACCGAGCGCACCAAGCTGGTCAAGCAGGGCAACCCGCTCGACACCGACACGATGATCGGCGCACAGGCCAGCAACGACCAGCTGGAGAAGATCCTCAGCTACATCGAGATCGGCGTGCAGGAGGGTGCCCGCATCATCACCGGTGGCGAGCGGGTCGACCTCGGCGGAGACCTGTCGGGCGGCTACTACGTCGCGCCGACGATCTTCCAGGGCCACAACAAGATGCGGATCTTCCAGGAGGAGATCTTCGGCCCGGTCGTGGCCGTCACCGGCTTCGACGACTACACCGACGCGATCAGCATGGCCAACGACACCCTCTACGGCCTCGGCGCCGGCGTCTGGTCCCGCGACACCAACACGGCCTACCGCGCCGGGCGGGACATCCAGGCCGGCCGGGTCTGGACGAACTGCTACCACGCCTACCCGGCCCATGCGGCGTTCGGTGGCTACAAGTCCTCCGGCATCGGCCGTGAGAACCACTCGATGATGCTCGACCACTACCAGCAGACCAAGAACCTGCTGGTGAGCTACTCCGAGAACGCCCAGGGCTTCTTCTGAGCGAGCACGGTGTGGACGACACGGTGACGGTACGACGCGTGGACGTCACCCCGGAGGCTGCAGACCTGCTCCGCAGCCTCCGGGCGTCGCACGCCAAGCCGCTGATGTTCCACCAGTCCGGCGGCTGCTGCGACGGCTCGGCGCCGATGTGTTTCACGCAAGGCTTCTACATCGTGGGTCCGACCGACGTGCACCTCGGCGACCTCGACATCGGCCCCGAGCCGGGCGTCGACGAGCCCGGCGTGGTGCCGGTGCACATCTCGCGCGAGCAGTTCGACTACTGGTCGCACACCCACCTCACGATCGACGTGGTCCCGGGGCGCGGCGCCGGCTTCTCCATCGAGGGCCCGACCGGCAACCGGTTCATCATCCGTTCGCGGATCTTCACGGACGAGGAGACCGAGCGCCTCGCTGCTCGGGGTGCCGTCTAGACGCAATCGGGC
>JALYNS010000085.1 GCA_030773035.1 Chloroflexota bacterium | reverse complement strand
CGAATGGTCCGCGAACGAGTGGTCCGCCAACGAATGGTAGGCCAACGAATGGTCCGCGAACGAATGGTCCGCCAACGAGTGGTCGGCCAACGAATGGTCCAGCAACGATTGGTCGGCGTGCGAGGTGCTTGCCACAGCGGTGCCCGCAGTCGAGGTGCTTGCGACACCGGTGCCCGCGACCGCGGTGCCTGCGGCTGGGGTGCCGGCGACCGCGGTGCCTGCGGCTGAGGTGCCCGCGGCTGAGGTGCCTCCGGCCGAGGCGATCACGCCCGTGGTTGAGGTGGCCGCGCCGGAAGGAGAGGCGACCGAGGTACCCGCTGAGTTGCCACCGACGGAGCTTCCCGCGTCCGAGGTGTCCTCCAGCGACCCGCTGGCGCCTGACGTACCACAGCTTCCGTGACCACCCTGCCGGTCGCACTCAGGCGTCGCGGCATCATCACCCCGACGGTCCGGGTCTGGATCTTCGTCGGCCTGCTGGCCGCCCTGGCCACCTGGCTGTTCCTCGCCGTCGTGCGGGAGCTTCCTGCCCCTCGAGGCCCATACATCCTGCCGTTGTGGCTGGCCGCGGCGAGCTTCTACATCATCGAGATCAGAGTCGTCCATCTCCACTTCCGGCGCGGCGCGCACTCGTTCTCGCTGAGCGAGGTGCCGCTGGTCATCGGGCTCTTCTTCGCATCACCCGGCGACCTCGTCCTGGCCCATGCGCTGGCCGGCGGGGCGGCGCTCTTCATTCATCGCCGGCAGCAGCCCGTCAAGTTCGCCTTCAACATCGCCACCTTTGCGCTCGGAACAGGGGTCGCCGTCGTGGTCTTCCACACGCTTGCGAACGGCGTCGGCATCGGTCCACAGCAGTGGGCGGTGGCCATCGCCGCCGTCCTTGCCTCGAACGTTGCCGGCATGGTGGGAGTCACGACGGTGATCTCGCTCTCCGAGGGGCGACCCCGCTACCTCAAGATGCAGCAGATGGCCGCGATGAGCACGGTCGTGGCCGTCACGAACGCGTCCCTGGCCCTCCTGGCGGTGACCCTGCTGCTGGCCGATGTGCGTGCCATCTGGCTGCTGGCGATCCCGATCTCGACCCTCTTCCTGGGCTATCGCTCCTACCTTGCCGAGCGGCAGCAGCACGAGACGCTTGAGCTGCTGTACGAGTCGAGCCGCATCATCCAGCGCTCCCCGGAGATCGACTCCGCCCTCGTCGCGCTGCTCGAGCACACCCGGCTCATGTTCCGCGCCGAGCGCGCCGAGATCCGCCTCTACGCCGCGGCCGAGGGAGGCGAGGTGCTGGGGACGGCGGTGGGACCCGGCAGCGAGGTCGGCGTGATGCTGCCGCAGGATCTCCATGAGACCAGGTGGATGCGCGACCGGCTCACCGCCGGCGGTGGCAAGGCCTGCATCGTCGGCAGCTACCACGAGACCGATCCAAAGGCCCCCGCCTACCTGTACGACGCGATGGTCGCGCCGCTCCGCAACGACGCCGGACCGATCGGCCTCATGCTCGTCGCCAACCGGCTCGGCGACGTGTCGAGCTTCACGGTGGACGATCTCCAGCTCTTCGAGACGGTGGCGAACCATGCCGCCATGGCGCTGGAGAACGGGCAGCTCGAGCGGTCGCTGGCGCAGCTCTCCGACCTCAAGGAGGAGCTTCGCTTCCAGGCCTACCACGATCCGCTGACGGGCCTCGCCAACCGCGCCCTCTTCACCGATCACGTGGAGCGTCACCTGCACGACGCGCCGGGCAACCTGCCGGTCGTCCTCTTCGTCGACGTCGATGACTTCAAGCTCGTGAACGACAGCTTCGGCCACGCCACCGGCGACGCGCTGCTGGTGAAGATCGCCGAGCGGCTGCGCGGCTGCGTGCGCGCCGACGACGTGGCTGCCCGCCTGGGCGGCGACGAGTTCGGGATCCTGCTGCTGGATGACCCGGAGCTCTCGCGCGCGCAGCGTGTCGCCCAGCGGATTATCTCCACCCTCCAGGCGCCCTTCGCGATCAACGGCAAGGAGCTGCGCGTCGGGGCCAGCATCGGGATCGCGACGGGCCGGGCAGGGGCGGAGGCACCCCAGGAGCTGCTGCGCAACGCCGACATGGCGATGTACACCGCCAAGTCGCGCGGCAAGGGGCAGGCGGCGTTCTTCGAACCGTCGATGCACACGACCATGGTCCAGCGGCACAACCTGGGAGCCGAGCTGCACCAGGCCATCGGCCGCGATCAGTTCCTGCTCTCGTTCCAGCCGATCGTGACCCTGTCGCATGGCGACACGGTGGGGGCCGAGGCGCTGATCCGCTGGCGGCATCCGACCCGCGGCGTGGTGAGCCCCGCCGATTTCATCGCCATCGCCGAGGAGAGCGACGTGATCCTGCCCATCGGTCGCTGGGTCCTTGTCGAGGCCTGCCGCGAGGCCCAGCGCTGGACGCCGCCGACGGGGGAGGCGCCGTGGGTGAGCGTCAACCTCTCCGCTCGCCAGGTCCAGCAGCCCAGCTTCATCGATGACGTGAAGGCTGCCCTCCAGGTGACCGGATTGGCACCCGGACGCCTCGTGCTGGAGGTGACCGAGACCCTGATGATGCAGGACCTCGACGGCACCGCCGACAAGTTCGCCGCGCTCAAGCGGATGGGCGTGCGGACGGCCATCGACGACTTCGGGACCGGCTACTCGTCGCTGAGCTACCTGCGTCGCTTCCCCGTCGACATGATCAAGATCCCGCGGGACTTCCTGGACGTGGCCGATGACGACGACTGGGCGTTCGCCCAGGCCATGGTCCGGCTGGGCCAGTCGCTCGGCCTCCAGATCGTGGCGGAGGGGGTCGAGGGCGGCGCGCAGGCGGATCGCCTGCAGCGCATGGGCTGCGACTTCGCGCAGGGCTACTTCTTCGCCCGCCCCCTGCGCCCCGCCGGGATGCTCCAGCGTGTCGCCGCCGGCAGCACCGTGGCCCGCACGGCCAGGGTGGCCGAGCCGCCGCAGCTGGTGGCGGTCACTGAGCAGCGCACCGCCTGAGCCGTCAGTCCAGGTCGCGCATCCGCAGGTAGCTCTGGACCGATGCCGGCCGGCCCAGGAATTCGGCCACCATCTCATCGCCCGACCGTGAGCCACCCCGTTCGAGGATGGCGCGGCGATAGTCCATCCCCACCACCGGCGAGGTGATCCCCTCGTCGGCGAAGCGGCCCCACAGGTCATCGCCGATGACCTCCGCCCACAGGTAGCCGTAGTAGCCGGCGTCGTAGCCGCCCATCAGATGGCCGAACGAGGCGACCGAGAAGGTGCCCTCGGGGTAGGGGAGCGACGTGACGGCAAAGGCGTCGCGCATGGCAGCCACGATATCGACCGGCTCGGTGCTGGCGTGCATCGCCATGTCCTCGGCGCCGAACGAGACCTGCCAGGCCCCGCGCAGTCCCACGTTCAGGTATCGGCCGGCCATCATTCGCTCGATCAGGGCTGCGGGCAAGGGCTCGTCGGTGGCATGGTGGCGGGCGAATCGGGCCAGGACCGATGGCTGCCAGACCCAGTGCTCCATGATCTGTGAGGGCGCCTCGACGAAGTCGCGCTCGGTCTCGCTCCCGCTGAAGCGCGCGTACTCGGCGCGGGTCAGGCTCTGGTGCAGGATATGGCCGAATTCGTGGAAGAGGGTGTCCATCTCGCCGCGCGGCCCGTGCCGCAGCAGGCTCGGCCGACCAGGTCCGGGAGGCGTGAGGTTGGCGACGATGGCGCTCACTGGGGTGGCGTAGCTGCCGTCGGCGCGCCGGTGGCCGAGCGACAGCGGAAAGGCTGCCGCGTGGTAGAACTTGTCGGGCCGCGGGTGCAGGTCGGCGTAGAAGTGCGCGATCGAGCGGCCGCTCTCCCGATCCAGGATCTCGTACAGCCGGACCGATGGATGCCAGGCGCTCGCGTCCTCCACGAC
>JALYNS010000084.1 GCA_030773035.1 Chloroflexota bacterium | reverse complement strand
GCGCCGGACGGAGCCTGGCTCGCATTCACCGCGGACATGGGCCCTGACGTAAACATCCTGCCGCGCTCCTGCATTTATCGCGTGCCAAGTGACGGGGGAACCGTCCGCGAGCTCGCCTCCCTGCGGGGTGACGCCGCGCGCCCTGCCGTCTCGCCCGACGGCCGGCGCGTCGCCTTCCTCGGCACAGATGTTGCCGACGCAGGCGACCACGTGGTGGTGGGCCTGTGGATCGTGTCGGCCCGCAGCGGTGCCCCGCGGCGTCTCAGCGCAGGACTTGACCGCTCGATCGGCTGTGACGGGTGGGCCGACATGGTGCTGGCCGAAGACGGGCAGGGACCGATCTGGCTGTCGCCGGACCAGCTGCTCGTCCTCGTCGCCGCCGACGGTCGCAACCTTCCCTACCGCATCTCGCTGGCCGGCAAGGCTCAGCCGCTGGTGGCACCCGGGCGGGTCGTCGGGGCCGGCCTCGCGGCGGGTGGGGGGCGGGTCGCGCTGAGCGCCGGCCTGGATCGCCACGCGGGCGAGGTCTACGCACTCGACGAGGAGGGAACGCGCCCGCCGGCCCGGCTGCGGCCGATCACCCGGAGCGGATCAGCCTGGCAGGGACGATTCCCCCTGCCGCGCTGGGACGAGCTGTGGGTCGACGTCCCAGGAGGCCCGATGCAGGTGTGGCTCGCCTCCCCTGCCGGAGCCGGCGACCGGCCGCTTCCGACGATCCTCCATCTCCATGGTGGCCCCGCCGGCGCATGGGCCCCGGGCGGCACGATGGACAGCACGATGCTGTGCGACGCCGGTTACCGGGTGCTGATGCCGAATCACCGCGGGTCAGCCGCGTTCGGGGTCGCCTGGACCCGCGCGCTCCGCGGCCGTTGGGGCGAGGTGGATACCGCGGACGTGCTGGCCGCCACCGACGCGGTCGTGGCGCGTGGGCTGGCCGATCCCGAGCGCCTCGGGGTGATGGGGCTTTCGTACGGCGGGTACCTGGCGCAGTGGCTGATCGGGGCCACCGACCGGTTCAGGGCCGCGATCGGTGAGAACGGGGTCAGCAACCAGGTCTCCACGTGGGCCAACTCGTACTTCGGCGTGTACTTCGACCGTCACTGGAAGCTCGGGGATCCGTTGAGCCGGGCGGGGACGCTGCGCCTCTGGAGCTCATCCCCGCTCAGCCAGGTGGCCAGGATCCGGACGCCGCTGCTGATCCTGCAGTCCGAGGAGGACCGCGTCTGTCCCGCCGCCGACAACGAGCAGCTCTTCACCGCGCTCAAGGTCCTGGGCCGCGAGACGGAGTACATCCTCTACCCCGAGGAGCACCACGAGATGAAGAACTACGGCCGGCCCGACCGACGGATCGACAGGATGGAGCGGATCCTGGCCTGGTTCGACCGATGGCTTGGCAAGCCTGCGTCAGCCGGGGGGTGACTTGCGGCTGAGGCGGTCGGCGAGGCCTCCCGCCACGAGCGCCAGCCCGAGCACGATGATCCCGATCGCGCCCACCAGGCGGAAGGTCTCGCCGCCGAAGGCCGTGGCGAAGGCCAGGTAGGCGATTGCCGCTCCGACAGCCATTCCCGCGCCGATCCACTTGAAGGCCGGCAGGTCGGCGATCCAGCCGGCGGCGTAGAGGCCGATCCCGATCGAGAACGGGACGACCGTCCACAGGTACGACCACGCCCCCCAACGGTCATTGAGGCTGGTGTAGAGCAATGCCCCGCCCAGTCCGGCCAGGAACGACCCGGGGATCACCATGCCGGCTCGCAGCCGTCGATTCGAGCCGGGGAGCGCCGCCGGCAGCAGGAAGAAGCCGGAGAGGATGACCACGATCGCGGGCCACCAGGCCAGCAGCTCCTCGCTGATGCCGAGCCCCGAGAACCAGTTGCCGAGCGGCTCGCTGGCGAGCACGAGCAGGCCGATCGCGAGCAGCATCAGGCCCAGCATCAGCTCCACGGCGCGACTCATGGCCGCGAGTATAGTGCTGGCCATGCCCGAGTCCGCCGGGTCGCGGCTGGCCAACGGAGCCCACCAGTGGGCCCGCATCTCGCTCGCCTTTCTGCTCCTTGGGCCGTCGATCCTCCTCGTCTACGCCTGGGTCGAGGTGCTCAACAACCCGGGCCTGTCGCTGGTCGACGGCTACCGGATCGGGCGCTATCCATACGCCCCAGCGTGGGTCATTGTGTCCCTGGCAGGCGGTCTGGTGGGGCTGCTCGCAGGTTCCGTGGCGATCGCCATCGAGGGCGGCTGGTGGCGCCGATTCCTCGTAGTTCCGTCCGTCGCGGCAGCCATCCTGTGGTGGGCAACGGCGCTGGGAATCCTCCCCTTTTCCCGTTTCCAAGGGCCGGATCCGGTCACCTTTGCCTATAGCCTGCCGGTGACTGCGGCGCTGCTCGTGCTGATGCCGGCCGGCCTGCTGGCCGCGCTGTGCCTCACCCCCCGGATCGTGAGGGCACCCCGCACCCGCATGCGCCCCGTATCCGCGCCCCGCATCGAGTCGCCCGCTGCTGGAAGCGAAGAGGATCCGGACGGGCTCACCGACTGACACCGCCGCGGGCCGTTGCGGGCTACATCTCTCCTTCGAAGGGAGGCTGGGGCATCCGCAGGGGATGATCCCGGCGGTAGCCGAGCAGGTAATCGGCCTGCATCAGGGTATGGATCTGCGAGGTTCCCTCGTAGATGACCGAGCCCTTGCTGTTGCGCAGGTAGCGCTCGACCGGGTACTCGTCGCTGTAGCCATATGCGCCGTGGACCTGGATCGCGTCAAGGGCGCTGGCGACGGCATGATCGGTGCAGAACCACTTGGCGAGCCCCGTCTCGCGCGTGCTGCGCTCGCCGGCGTTCTTCTTCCAACCGGCCTTGAAGACGAGCAGCCGCCCGGCATCGATTCCGGCGTACATGTTCGAGAGCATCTGCTTGACCAGCTGGTGGCGTCCGATCTCCTCGCCAAAGGCCTTCCGTTCCTTGGCGTACTTGACCGATGCGTCGAGGCAGGCCTGCGCCAGCCCGACCGATCCCGCGGCGACCGTGTACCGCCCCTGGTCGATCGCGCTCATGGCGATGGTGAAGCCCTCGCCCTCCTCCCCGACCCGGTTGGCGGCCGGTACCTCGCAGTCGGAGAAGGTGAGGATGCCCGTGTTTCCGGCGCGCACCCCGAGCTTGCCGTGGAGCGATTCGGTGCTGAAGCCGGGGAAGCCGCGCTCGACGATGAAGGCGGTGATCCCCTTGTGACCGAGGCTCTTGTCGACCGTCGCGAAGACCAGCGCGGAATCGGCGGTGTCGCCCAGGCTGATCCAGATCTTGCTGCCGTTGAGGATATAGCGGTCGCCATCGCGACGAGCGGTGGTCGACAGGTTGGCGGCATCGCTTCCGACCCCGGGCTCGGTCAGGCCGAAGGTCGCCAGCTTCTCGCCGCGCGCCTGTGGGACGAGGTAGCGCTGCTTCTGGTCTTCGTTGGCCCACTGCAGGAGCGTCAGCGAGTTGAGGCCGGTGTGCACTGAGAGGACGACGCGGAAGGCGGTATCGGCGCGTTCCATCTCCTCGCACAGCAGGGCGAAGGCGATGTAGTCCATCCCAGCCCCGCCGTACCGCTCGGGGATCGGCAGTCCCAGGAAGCCCTCCGCGCCCATCTTCTCGTAGAGGGAGCGGTCGTAGGTCGATGTCGAATCCAGCTCATGGATCCGTGGCAGGATCTCGCGCTCGGCGAAGGCACGCGCCGTGCGCTGCACGTCGCGCTGCGCATCGGTCAGGGAGAAGTCAACCATTCGAGGGCCGATTCTAGCGACCCTGAAATGGCCCGATGCCCGCCCTGGCGCGATGATTTGAATTCCGACCTGGAAGTGGGTAGTTCGTATTGACGAGCCCTTGGAGTTAGCCTAGTCTAACTCGCACCTCGGGATCGAGGCCCCGCGTACCGCGTTCTGGAGGAACCCTTGGACGTCGGCTTCCTGACCACCGGGCTGCTCACCGGCCTCCGCGAGGGAGTGGAGGCGGCGCTGATCGTGAGCATCATCCTCGCGTATCTGGCTCGGACCGGGAATGCGCGTCACTTCGGCCGTATCTGGCTCGGCACAGCCGCTGCCCTGGCGATCAGCGCCGGCGTGGGGGTCATCCTCTGGATCAGCATCGGGGGCCTCACCTCACCGGCGGAGCAGTACTTCGAGGGGACCGCGATGGTGCTCGCGGCCGGGGTGGTGACCTGGATGCTGTTCTGGATGCGGCGCACCGCGGCGAACATCAAGGGTGAGCTGCAGGCCGGCGTCGACCGTGCACTGACGGATGGCGGCCTGTGGGGCCTCTCGATCCTCGCCTTCACCGCGGTCATCCGGGAGGGGATCGAGACAGCCCTCTTCCTGCTGGGCCAGGCGACGGCGGCTGGGCAGGCCCAGGCCGGTGCGGCGAGCACCCTGGGCGGGGCGCTGATCGGCATCCTGATCGCGGTGGCCCTCGGCTACGGCTTCTATCGCGGCGCGCGGGTGATCAACCTGGCATCGTTCTTCCGCTGGACCGGAGTTGGCCTGATCTTCATCGCCGCCGGGCTGCTGAGCCATGCCGCTCACGAGTTCATCGAAGCCGGGCTGATCACCGTGGGCACGGCCACCGCCTTTGACATCAGTGGCGTGCTGCCGCATGGCGAGGAGAGCGGGAACCTGCTCGGCCAGATGCTGCGTGCCCTCTTCGGCTACACGAGCACACCGGAGTGGACCACCCTCGTCATCTGGCTGGTCTACGTGGTGGGCGTGCTGACCCTCTACCTGCGACCGATGGAGCCGCGTAGCGCGGCGCCGATCTCCACCAGCCAGCCTGCCGCGGGCTCCTAGCCGAGAGACCGCTACCCGACCTCAATGAAGGCTGAGCGCGTCAGGATCAGGCGACGCGGCCGATCGCGACCCATGTGCCGACCACCAGGATGGCGGCCACCAGGAGGTACGCGGCCGCCCGCAACCCGGCCGGTAGCTGGCGCGACAGCGACGTGCCGTCCGGCGAGCGCCACATCCCGCCAAGGGTGGCAACCTGGCTCGGTGCCAGCAGCCAGCCGATGACGACCCCCACCACCAGGCCACCCACATGGCCGGTCCAGCTGATGTTGCGCATCGAGAAGGTCAGGACCAGGTTGATGACGAGCAGGGTCCCGACCTGCGAGAGGATGGCGCGCGTTCGGCGATCGAGCATGACATGGTGCCGGCGCGAGACGACGAATGCCATCCCCAGCAGCCCGAAGATGGCGCCTGAGGCACCGG
>JALYNS010000083.1 GCA_030773035.1 Chloroflexota bacterium | reverse complement strand
AGGTCACCCTGGCCGGCGTGCAGCTCGACCCCAGCTCGATCGACGTCTGTCGCGGACAACGCGTCACGCTCAACGTCACGACCCAGCGCGACGGCGTGCTGCACCTGCACGGCTACGACGACCAGGGCGCGGCCATCGAGATGCGCGCCGGTGTTCCGGCCCAGCTGGCCTTCAGCGCCACTCGGAGCGGGCAATTCATCATCGAGCTGCACGACCCCAATGGATCGTCCGAAGAGGTCGGCATCTTGACCGTCCATGAGCCCTAGAAGGTTCGCCGCGGCCCTCCTGGGTGCGGCCGCGGGCCTGGCGCTCCTTCCCCAGCTGACCGCGGCCCACGCCCTCGGCGGCTTCTTCACGCTGCCGGTCCCGCTGGGCCTGTACCTGGTGGCGGCAGGGGGCGCAGTCGCCGCCTCATTCGTGGTGGCTGTGGTTCTTGTGCGTCCCGCCAGGCCCGTGGCGCAGTACCCCGTTCAGGCAATCAGCGCACGCCTCGCCCGGAGCGCATCGCTCGTGCTCCAGCTGCTCGGCCTGGCCTGGTGGTTCGGCATCATCGTCATCGGCCTGCTGGTCGATCCCATCTCGCCCCTCCCAGCGGTTCTCGTCTGGATCGGCATCTGGGTCGGCCTCCCCATCACCGCTGTGTTGCTCGGCAACCCCTGGCCCTCGCTCAGCCCGTTTCGCACCCTCTTCGGCGGGCTCGAGCGGCTGGCCCACCTGGTCGGCCTCAGCCGGCTGGATGCCGGCCTCCGCTACCCACGGGCCCTGGGACGCTGGCCGGCCACACTGCTCCTGCTTGGCGCCGTCTATGCGGAGCTGATCCTGCCCGACCGCACCACCCCCGGCACCATCGCCGCCCTGATGACCGGCTACACGCTCTTCACGCTCCTCGGGATGGTCCTGTTCGGTCGCATCGCCTGGCTGCGCAACGCCGAACTGTTCGAGGTCTACCTCGGCTGGTTCGGCCGAGTCGGACCGATCGGCCGAAGGGTGGTCGAGCCGCAGGTCTGCGAGGGGTGCGCGGAAGAATGCGACCCGGCGCACTGCGTCGACTGCCCCGAATGCGCGGTCGCTGCCGACCCCGGCGAACGTCGAGCCGAGCTGCGCCCCTGGTTCACTGGGCTGACCGAGGTCGGCGGCGCCGGCTGGTCGGACGCGGCCTTCATTCTGCTCGCCCTCGCGGCAGTGACCTTCGACGGCCTGTCCGAGACGGCGCCGTGGGGCGGGGTCATGACCACGCTGTTCACGACCCTGCTGCCGGTGGTCGGGCCCCTCCACACCGTGCTGGCGGTGCAGGTGATCGGCCTGCTGGCGCTGTGGATCGCCTTCCTTGCCGCGTTCAGCGTGGCCGCCGCGTTGACGAGGCGGTTGCATGACCCCGGAGTGAAGCCGTCGCCGCTTGGCATGATCGTGGGCTCCTATGCCGCCACCTTGCTGCCGATTGCCGGCGGCTACCTGATCGCCCACTACCTGACCCTGGTGATCCAGGGCGCGGTCTGGATCCCGACCCTGATCGACGATCCGCTATCCACCGTGGCACCGACGCTCGATTGGATCCCGATCAGCGGGGTCTGGTACCTGTCGGTCGGGGCCATCGTCATCGGGCACATCGCCGCGGTGGTGCTGGCGCACCGGCGCGCGTTGCGCGATTCCGCCACGCGCCCCATCGTGGCCGGCCTGCCACTGGTGCTGCTGATGGTCGGCTACACGGTGCTGAGCCTGTGGATCATCGCCCAGCCGATCACCCTCGAGCCGAGCACCCTCTGATGGACGTCAGCATGGCCCTGGCCTTCGCCGCGGGCCTGCTCAGCTTCGTCTCTCCGTGCGTTCTGGCCCTCGTCCCCGTCTACCTCGCCTTCCTGGGCGAGACGGCCACGGCAGCCGACGCGGGCACCAGGTCCCTCACCTGGCACGGCCCGGTCTTCAGCCAGGCGCTCCTCTTCATCGCCGGCTTCAGCCTGCTCTTCGTCCTCCTCGGCACATCGGTAGGGCTCTTTGGAAGCTTCCTGTTCCGTATCGACGGCGCGCGACAGGTGGCCGGTATCGCGGTGATCGGCATCGGGCTGGTCACAACCGGCGTCTTCGGCCCCGTGCTCGACCGCTTCATGCGGATCGGGGTGCGGACCGACATCCTTCCAGCCGCGCGCTCAGCCCGGGCTGTGGCGCTCGGCGCGCTGGTAGGCATCGGGTGGACCCCGTGCATCGGCCCAGTGCTGGGAGCCATCCTGACCATGGGTGCGTCAAGCCAGGACGCCTGGGTTGCGGCGTTGCTGCTGGTCGCCTACTCGGCCGGCCTGGCGGTCCCCTTCCTGGCGGCGGCAGTCGCCCTGCCCCGCATGCGCCCCCTGCTCGACGCCCTGCGCCGCCACAGTCGGTGGGTGCAGGTCGCCTCCGGATTGTTCATCATGGCTGTCGGCGTGCTCATTCTGACCAACGCTTTCGCCCGCATGGCGGGGCTCTTCACCCCACTGTGAGGTAGACCGATGCATCCCGTGGCGTGGCTTGCCCTGGCGATCGGCTCCGAGATCGTCGCCACAGTCTCGCTCAAGCTCTCCGCCGGGTTCAGCAAGCCGACCCCCTCGGTCGTGGTGGTCATCGGCTACGCGATCAGCTTCTATTCGCTGTCGATGAGCCTGCGCACCATCCCGCTCGGGGTGGTCTATGCCGTCTGGTCCGGAGTCGGCACCGCGGCGGTCGTGGTGATCGGCGTCTTGCTCTTCCGCGAGGTGCTCGACGCAGTGAAGGTGGCCGGCATCGGCCTGATCATCGTCGGCGTCGTGATGCTCAATGGGGCTGGTGCGGCAAGTCACTAGACACAGCGGAGGGGCCCGGGATGTTCCTCGCAAGAACGGTCCAGGACCCCTCGGAATGCCAATCGGCCCGGGCTTGCGCCCGAACTAACGGACATCTGCGCCGCAGTCTGGCGCCGCCGCGGATCGTTCTCCAAACCTAGCGAGTCCAAGAACGAGGCGCAGTGCCACCAACCCTGGTCTGGCGATCCCTCACTTGCAGGACCGCCGGCGGTTCCCAGGCCGCCTCACCGGGACCGTAGGCCAATCCAGCCGAGCTCGGTTTCCGCCGAAGCGGAATGCTGCCGGTCCCGGCTGTGGTCCGCGGCGTCTTGGCACGTTCCCCTGCCGTGATCCGGCGGATGGCTGGTTCCTGTGTTAGAGGCCCGCTTCACCGCCGGCCAGAGGAGGTGAGCTAGTGCGCCCTGGAGGCGAAGCGCAACCTTCGCCGCCTACCCTCGAGCGACCGGCAGAGATCCAGGCTCAAAGACAGTTCTGCCATGGGCCTGAACCTCCGAATCGTCTGCTCCCTGCGGCGAACCGCACGGAACGAACCGCGCGATTCTAGTTGCTGTGAATCGTCCCTGCAGCCCAAATCTGCACCTCTCTTCTCGAGGAGGCAGGCCCGGCAAATCATTCTCCTCCAGCGAACGCCGTGGCCGAAGGTCCGGTTGACTGGACGGCATATCGGGCCATCCTGCTCTCACGGGCCCCGCCGCTGAGTTCATTGGCCACGACGCTCGACCCACACCGGTGTCGCGATGCGTCGGTTCCTTACCCTGCTGTCTGGCGGCCTGCTCACCTTCGCTCTCCTCGTCGGCCTGACCGCCGGCGCTGAGCAGCCCAGCCTCGGGAATGCTGGCGACTACGCCGTCATGGCAGCCACCACCATCACCAGCACCGGCCCGACCGTGATCAACGGCAACCTGGCCATCAGCCCGAACGGCGCAACCTCGGTCACCGGTTTTCCGCCGGGCGTCGTGACAGGCGTGTCCGATACGAACAACGCCGCCGCCATTGCCGCCGCCGTTGATCTTGGTGTCGCCTACAACCAGGCCGCGGCCGAACCCTTCACCGTGAACCTGACCGGCCAGGACCTGGGCGGCCTGATCCTCGTGCCCGGCGTCTACAGGTTCGACAGCTCAGCGCAGCTGACGGGCACCCTGACTCTCGACGGCGAGGGCAGCACCAACCCCACCTTCATCTTCCAGATCGGGAGCACCCTGACCACCGCGTCCGCTTCCAGCGTCCAGCTGATCAATGGCGCCGGCGGATGTGCCGTGTTCTGGCAGGTCGGCAGCTCCGCCACGCTGGGCACGACCACCGCCTTCCAGGGGAC
>JALYNS010000082.1 GCA_030773035.1 Chloroflexota bacterium | reverse complement strand
TCATCGTCGACCGCTGGGTGGAGGCGACCGGCGTCTCGCCCCGGACCTCGCCGCACACCCGGCGTCACTCCTTCGCCACGCACCTGCTCGAGGGCGGCGCCGACCTGCGCACCGTGCAGGAGCTGCTCGGCCACGCCAGCCTCGCGACCACGCAGATCTACACCCACCTCTCGGACGCCTCCCTGCGCACGGCCTACCGCTCCGCGCATCCCCGATCGGGCCGGGCCGGGGCCGGCCACCCGACCCGGTGAGCGAGGGGCTGGGCGTGGAGGCTCCGCCCCCAGCGGCCGGTCCATCGGTCGCCGGTCCATCGGTCGGAAGAGTGCTGGCCAATGCCAGCCTGATCCTGTTCATCGCGGCGCTCGCCAGCCGGCTGCTGGGCTGGATCCGGCTGCTGGTGATCGGCTCGCAGTTCGGGGCAACCGCCGACCTGGACGCCTACTTCGCCGCGTTCCGCATCCCGGATGCCATCTTCCAGCTGGTGGTGGCGGGGGCACTGTCGGCGGCCCTCATCCCGGTCTTCAGCAGCTACCGGGCCCGCGATGACGAGAAGGAGGCGTGGCGCCTGGCGAGCAGCGTCATCAACCTGGTGCTTGTCGCGCTGGCCGTCCTCAGTGCCCTTATGGCCATCCTGGCGCCGTGGCTGGTCCCCCTGATCGCGCCTGGCTTCGACGGACCGACCACTGAGCTGACGGTCCGGCTGACCCGCCTGATGCTGCTCAGCCCGGTCTTCATCGGGATGGGCGCGGTGGTCAGTGGGCTCCTCAACAGCTATGGACGCTTCGGCGTGCCGGCATTCGCTCCGCTCGTCTACAACCTGGCCATCATCGCGGCGGCGGTCGTGCTGGCCCCGACCCTTGGCGTCGAGGGGTTGGCGATCGGAGTCGTCATCGGCTCCATCGTCCACCTCGCCATCCAGCTGCCGGCCCTCCGCAAGGTGGGTCAGGGCTATGACCTGACCATCGGCCTTGGACACCCCGGGGTGCGCCAGGTCGCCTGGCTGATGGGACCGCGACTGCTCGGGCTGGCCGCCGGACAGCTCAACTTCATCGTCAGCACCGTGCTTGCCAGCACCCTGGTCGTCGGCAGCGTGACGGCCTACAACTACGCCTTCCAGCTGAGCCAGATCCCGGTCGGCGTGCTCGGCGTGAGCGTGGCGGTGGCCCTCTTTCCAACCTTCAGCCGCGACGCCGCGCTGGGGCACATCACCGAGATCCGACGCCAGCTGACGACCAGCCTGCGCATCCTGATCTTCCTGGCCGCGCCCCTGACGGCCGTCATGATCGTGCTGGCCCGGCCGATCGCCGCGGTCTTCTTCCAGTACGGCCTCTTCTCCACGGAGGCAGCCGACCGCACGGCGAGTGCGCTCGTCTTCTTCAGCATCGGCCTGGGCGCGCATATCGTGGTGCACGTGCTGACGAGGGCCTTCTATGCGATGCAGGACACCCGCGTGCCGGTGCTGTGGGCGATCGTGGCGGTGGCGATCAACGTGCCGCTGATGGCCATCCTGTCGGGACCGATGGGGGTGGAGGGGCTGGCGCTCGCCCTCTCGATCAGCGCCACGCTCGAGGTGCTCGGCCTGGTCTGGGCCCTGCGGCGCAGGATCGACTCGATCGACGAGTCCGCGGTCCTGCGCTCCGCGGCGCGCTCGCTGCTTGCCGCGTCCCTTGCCGCAGCGGTCATGCTCGGCGGGCTGCTTGCGATGCAGGCCTGGCTGCCCGAGCTGCTGGCCGATGGGGTCGGGCGCATCCCGGCGCTGATCATCCTCGCGGGAGGCGGAACGCTCGTGTACCTGCTGGCCGCGGCGGCGATGCACGCCGACGAGCTGGCCCAGCTGCGCCGCTACCTCTCGCGCCGTCGACCACGGCCGAGCGCCGCATGACCCGCTTCCGACCGGCGACGCCGAGCGACGAGGGCGCCTGGCAGGCGTTGCTTGTACGCACCGCGGAAGCAGACTTCCTGCACGATTGGGCATGGGCTCCGGTGGCCGCCTTCGACGGCCAGCCGCAGCGGCGCTTCGTGGTCGACGACGGCGGCGAGATCGTGGCGCTGGTCGCCGCGCAGGAGCGGCGGCTACCGCTCGGCCGCGCCTTCTGGTACGTGCCGCACGGCCCCGTCCTCGACTACGCCGATCCGCAGGCCACGCAACGGCTGCGCGCGGCCGTCATCGGCCTGCGCGAGGTGGGCCGCGCCGCCCGCGTGGTTGCGGCCAAGCTCGAGCCACGGGTCGAGGCCGACTCGCCCGCTGCCGCCCTCTTCGCGCGCCTGCGCCCCGATCCGCGCCCCATGCAGGTCGGCCAGACCCGCCTGGTGGACCTGACCGATGACGACGCGCTCCTCGCCAGCTTCGACAAGGACACCCGCTACGCGGTGCGCCGATCCGGGCGCGAAGGGGTGGCGGTCACCGTCAGCACCGATGCCAGCGACATGGCGCCGATCGACGCGCTGCACGCGCTGGTGCTCGATACGCAGCGTCGCGCCGGCTTTCCACGCCCGTCGCTGGAGCGCTACCGGATCGCGTGGCAGGGACTCGCCCAGGCCGGCCGCGCCTCGATCCTGGAGGCCCGCCGCGGCGATGAGCTGCTGGCCTCGGGAATGCTGGTGGTCGAGGGCGACCGCTCCTACTACCTCTTCGCCGGCTCGCGGCGGGAAGCGGTCGGCGAGGCGAAGCACTACGCCAGCTACCTGCTGCAATGGGAGATGATGCGCCGCGCCCGCGAGCTCGGCAGCCGGACCCACGACCTGTGGGGGATCGCGCCGGAGGGTGCCGGCCCCGAGCACGCCTGGCACGGGGTGGGCCTCTTCAAGAAGGGCTTCGGCGGACGGGTCGCGCGTTGGGCCGGCACCTGGGACGTCGTGGTCGACCCGACCCTGTACCGGCTGCGCTCCGCGGTCGCAATGGCTCGGAACGCCATCCCGGGGCGACCGCGATGAGCACGCCACGCAGCATGCCGCTCGGGGAGCTGGCGGACGTCATCGGCCCGGACCGGGTCCTCGGCGTCCCGGTCGGCGAGGTCACCTCCCTCGCATATGACTCGCGCGACGTCCACGTGGGCACGCTCTTCTTCGCTGTCCCCGGCGACCACGTCGACGGGCACGACTACGTCCTCGAAGCCGTCACCCACGGCGCCGTGGCGGTGGTCGCCGAGCGCGAGACGCCCGGCATCGGAGCACCCCAGCTGCTGGTGCGCCGCACACGCGACGCGTTGGCGGATGCCGCCGACGCCTGGTACGGGCGCCCCTCGGAGCGCCTCGAGGTGATCGGGGTGACCGGCACGGACGGCAAGACCACGACCTCCTACCTTGCTGTCGCCGCGCTGGCGGCCGGCGGGCGCCGACCGGGGATGATCGGCACCGTGGCCGTGCGGGTCGGCGACATGCAGCGCTCGAACGATGACCGCAACACGACGCCCGAGGCGCTCGAGCTGCAGGAGCTGCTGGCCGAGATGGTCGCCGCCGGCAACGACTGCGTGGTGATGGAAGCGACCAGCCACGGCCTGGCCCAGTCGCGCGTGCGCGACTGCCGCTTCCGGATCGCCGTCGTGACCAACGTGACCAGCGAGCACCTCGAATTCCATGGCACGCTGGAGGCGTATCGGGCCGCCAAGGCGATGCTGGTCGAGGAGGCGCCGCTCGCCATCCTCAACGCCGATGACCCCGCCTTCGGCTACTTCCGCGACCGTGCCCGCGACCAGGTCCTCACCTACGGGACCGATCCCTCCGCGGAGATCCGTGCGACCGACATCCAGGCCCGCGCCGATGGCACGACCTTCACCGCCACCACGCCCGGCTGGAGCGGTGACGTCCACCTGCAGCTGCCGGGGGCCTTCAACGTGCACAACGCCCTCGCCGCGCTGGCCCTGGCCGAAGGGGAGGGGATCGATCCCGCCGTGGCCGCTGACGCCCTCGGCACTGTCACCGGCGTTCCCGGCCGCATGGAGCGCATCGAGGCCGGCCAGCCGTTCGGCGTCGTGGTCGACTACGCGCACACTGCGGAATCGCTGGAGAAGGTGCTGCGCACCCTGCGCCCGCTGACCACTGGCCGCATGCTCGTCGTCTTCGGCTCGGCGGGGGAGCGCGACCGCGTCAAGCGCCCAGCCATGGGCCGCGTCGCGGCGGAGCTGGCCGACATCGTCATCGTCACCGACGAGGATCCCCGCCTCGAGGATCCGCGGGCCATCAACGAGGCGATCGCCGACGGTGCCCGGGCCGCCGGCGCTCGCGACGGGGAGACGCTGCTCATCATCGACGACCGCCGGGCGGCGGTGGCTCGCGCCATTGGCCTGGCCAGGGCGGGTGACACGCTCCTCCTGGCCGGCAAGGGGCACGAGGGGAGCATCATCTACGGCACCACCAAGGCCTGGTGGGACGAGCGCGACGTGGCTCGCCAGGAGCTCGCCAACGCTGGCTTCAAGCGCGATGCCTGACCTCACCGCCTTCTACGTCACCGACCGCGACGCCTGGAACGCGTTCGTCGAGCGTGCCCCGCACCGCAGCTTCCCGCAGCTCTGGGAGTGGGGCGAGCTGCGGGAGCCATCGGGCTGGCGCGCCGTCCGCTTCGGGGTGGGGGAGCGCGAGGGCGAGCCGCTGGCCGGCGCCCAGGTGCTGATCCGCACCGTCCCGCTGCTCGGCTGGCGCCTCGGCTACGCCCCGCGCGGCCCGATCGGCCAGCTCGACGCGCCGGAGACACGCCGCTCCCTGCTGGCGGCGTTCCGTCACCTCGGGGTGATGGAGGGGATCGCCACGCTCAAGGTTGACCCCGAGGCGACCTCCGACGACCCGCTCGGCGCGGCTCTTCTCGCTCCTCCGTGGCGTACCGCCGCGAAGGTCCAGCCGCCGCGCACCCGTATCGTCGATCTCTCCCTCGACGAGGACGCGCTCATCGCGGCCCTTCGCCAGAAGCACCGCCAGTACGTGCACAAGGCGGAGCGCGACGGCGTCCTCGTTGAGCAGATCGACCCCAACGCCGACGGGAACATCGACCCCAACGCCGACGGGAACGTCGCCCTCGCCGACTTCTATCGCATTTACCGCCACACCGCAGAACGAGCCGGCTTCGTGGTCCGCGTGCCTGACTACTACGAGCGCGTCTGGCGCCTCTTCGCACCCGGCGGCCACGGGCGGCTCTTCTTCGCCTCGCTTC
>JALYNS010000081.1 GCA_030773035.1 Chloroflexota bacterium | reverse complement strand
GGGCGCGGTCGGCGACCTCGCCCACCACCACCGCCCCGCCGAGCAGGAAGAGGAGGACCCAGCCGGCATGCAGGTTGGCCCACACCGCGGCGATGGCCGGGAGGGCGGTGAGCCAGCGGCGGCGGGGATCGACCTGGTAGCGCCACAGTACCCAGACGACCGTGGTGCCCAGCAGCAGGTCGAACACCTGGACGCGAACCCCCATCACCGGCCCGGCCAACACCAGGCCGATCGACAGCCAGACGAGCCGGCTGGCCCAGCCGATCCCGGGAACGCGCAGGGCGATCGCGCGCCAGAGGATCCAGAAGGCCAGGACGGAGAGCGCTCCGAAGAGCACGGAGAGGGCAGTCTGGCCCCATGGGCCAGCGCCATTCCCGATCGCCAACAGCACGTTCGACAGCCAGTCCTGGCTGATCCACGGCCTCCCGGCGCCGACGATGCTCCAGGTGTCGACGTGCGCCACGCTCCCGCTGCGGAGCACATCCTCGCCGGCGCGGATGTGCCACCACACGTCGCCGTCGATCAGCGGCCAGCTGGCGCGCGGCAGAACGGCGGCCGCGAAGAAGCCGACGACGGCCGCGGTGGAGGCCGGTATGGCCTGGCGCCTGGTGAGCCCGGATGCGCTCATGGCGGCGAGTCTACGGCTGGGGAGGTGCGCGCCGTCACCACCCCGAAGTACTGGCGTGGACCGGCTGGCCGCGTCCAGCGCGTGCTAGCCTGCCGGGCGATGAGCCTCACCCGGCTGGCCGGCGCCTACGCCCTCGTGGCGTCGCTGGCGGCCATCGTGTTTGTCGGCGCCATCCTGCTCGGCCCCTATCGGGCGGTGGAGCGATCCGACTACATGACCTACCACGTGGCCGCACGGATCGTGCTGAACGGCGACGGGTCGTGCCTGTACGAGGCGCAGTGCCAGGCGGACGCCCAGCGCGAGCTTATCGGCCAGGAGCCGTCCTTCGCCGGCGGCGCGCTGCCGTTCAACAGCCCGCCATGGCTCGCGGCCATGGTCGCTCCGCTGGGTGCCCTGCCGCTGCAGATCGGCTTCGCTCTGTTCACCCTGCTGGGTGCGGCTGTGCTGGCCTGGGGGACATGGCGCCTGGCGGCCGCCGCCGGCTGGGTGGGGTCGGGACGACGCCTGCTCGCCGTGATCCTCGTCCTCACCGCCTGGCCGGCGGCGATGGCGGTGATCCGTGGCCAGTCGACCCTGCTCGTCGCCGGGCTGCTGGGGCTGTCGGTCGGGCTGGCACGCTACCGGTCCGGTCTCGCGATGGGGCTCAGCGCCCTCAAGCCCACTCTCGGCCCGCTGTGGGCGGCATGGCAGCTGTGGCGCGGCCATTGGCGGGCCGCCGGTACCGCTGCCGTCGTCCTCGCCGGCTTCGTGGCCATGACCGCGTTCGTCGTATCTCCCCAGGCGCTGGCGGACTATCCGGCGCACCTCGGCGGAGTCGTCGGTGCGGACGCGATCGGTGTCCACCCCGCCGAGATGGTCAACTGGCGCGGCGCAGCCGCACGCCTCGGCATCGGCACCTGGTTGGTGATCGCGGGATCGCTGCTGACGCTCGCGGTCGTGGCGATCGTCTGGGTCACGACCACATCGCGGCACCTCGCCGCCGCGGCCGCGTTCCTGGCCACCCCGCTGGTCATCCCGCACGCGAACCAGCACGAGTTCGTCCTCGCGGCGCTCGGCATCCTGCTGGCGGTTGGCGCCGTGGTGGAGCTGCGGACGCGGCTGGCGATGTGGGCCGTGGGCCTGCACCCGCTCCTGTGGGCGGGGGTCGTGCTGGATGCCCAGGCCGCCGCCTGGATGCTCTTCGCGGTTGAGCTGGCATGGTTGACCGTGGTGCTGTGGCTGGCGCTGCGGTACGGCCGGCGCCCAGGCCTTCCAACTCCGGGGAGCTAGCCCCGGCGGGGTCCGCTGCAGACCCACCGCGCGGTACTTCTGTCCCGTTCCGGTGCGTCCGGGCACCGTCTAGACTCCGGCCGATGTCCGCCCCGTCCGGCACGCCTGCCTCCGCGGAGCCTGTGGCGCCGCCGCGCAGGCTTCCGTCTCCGGTTGCGATCCTCGCTCTCGCACTCGGCGGCGTCATGTTCGCCATCACGGTGGCCAAGGGTGTGCAGGACCCAGACTTCTTCTGGCATCTGACCGCCGGCCAGCTGATCGCCGAGACCGGCCGCGTGCCTTCCACCGACCCGTTCAGCTTCACCTGGTTCGGCCGGCCGTGGACGCCGCACGAGTGGCTGAGCGAGCTCCTCATCTACTGGCTCGTCTCGACGGTCGGCCGCGTCGGTGCGCTGGTCGTCTTCGGCCTCGCCCCGGTGGCCATCTTCGCGGCCCTGGCCGCCGCCCTGGCCCGCGGGGGGGCGAGGGCCCTCGCCATCGGGCTGCCCTTCGTGCTCGGCGCCTTCGTGCTGATCGGCTATGTCACGCTGCGCCCGCAGGCCGTCAGCTGGCTGCTGCTCGCCGTGCTGGTCTGGTTCCTGCTGGCCGCCCGGCCCGACCACCCGCGCCGCATGCTGCTGCTGGTGCCGCTCTTCGTCCTGTGGGCCAACCTGCACGGGGTGTATGTCATCGGCCTGGGGGTTGTGGGCGTCTACGTCCTCTTCACACTGGCGGGTCGCACGCCGATGTCACCGGCCAAGGGATGGGTGCTCGCCACCCTGGCGGGCGTCATCGGCGCGTCCATGCTCACCCCTGCCGGGCCGATCGGGATCCTCTACCCGCTGCGGTACATCGACTCCGGCGACTGGGGCCTGGCCAACATCCAGGAGTGGCAGTCCCCGAACTTCCACGAGCCGGCGCACCTGGGCTTCCTGCTCCTGATCGTGGCGGTGGGGCTGAACGGCGGCAAGGGGACGCCCGGCTGGCTGGTCGCACTCTCCTGGATCGGGATCGCGATGGGGCTGCTCGCCCTGCGCAACGCCCCGATCGCCGTCGTGCTGGCCATGCCGGCGCTCGTCATGGGCCTCGAGGCCCGGCTGCGCGAGCGGGACGAGCGCAAGCCGAGGAAGCCGATGCCTCCGTCCCGGGCGCGAGGACGCCGGTTCATGGAGCTGGCCACCGCGGTCGTGATCGTGGTGGGCTCGGCGGCGGTCCTGATCCCGCGCGACCTGGACGCGTCGATCGACCGCAACCTCGCCAAGCGCTTCCCGGTGGCCGGCGTTGACCGGTTGCTCGAGCTGGCGCCCGATGCCAACCTCCTGGCCGAGTACGGCTGGGGCGGCTACGCGATTTCGCGCATCTATCCGCTCGGCGGTCGCGTCTTCGTCGACGGCCGCAACGACATGTATTCCCAGCAGGTGCTCGAGGACTACTCGGCCATCCGCGCCGCGGATCCCGGGTGGGAGTTGCTTGCGACGACGTACGGGGTGGAGGCGATCCTGCTGCCGCCAGAGACGACCCTCACCCGCGGACCGGCGGCGGCCGCGGGCTGGTGCGAGGCGTACCGGGACGACACGCAGGTGCTCTACCTGGACAGCTGCCCCGACTAGGCCAGGGCGCGCATCCGGAACAGGATCCGCGTGGAGTCGTCGATGGGTGCCTCTTCCACGATCTCGAAGTCGCCACGGAAGGCGGCGCGGAGGCCATCGGCGCTGTAGTCGGCGAAGATGTCGTCGCGGGCCGCCAGCAGGCGCTGCACCATCGGGTCGCCCTTGGGCACCCATTCGAG
>JALYNS010000080.1 GCA_030773035.1 Chloroflexota bacterium | reverse complement strand
CAGGCGACCAGGTCGGCATCGGCTCCGACGCGGATCGTGCCGCGCCGTCCGGTAAGGCCAAGGGAGGCAGCGCCGCCGCTGGTCGCCGCCGTGACCGCCTCGGCGACCGTCATGTCGAGCAGGGTCGCGCCCAGGCCGATCAGGAGCGGCATCGCCCCCCAGACGCCGAACGTGCCGGCGTTGGCGTCGCTGGCCAGGGCGACCGTGGCCCCGGCATCGAGGAGCGCGCGGGCCGGTGGCATGCCCCCGCGCAGGACGAGCGCCGGACCGGGGAGCAGGGTCGCGACCGTGCTCGATGCCGCCAGCGCTGCCACGCCGGCCGCGTCCAACTGCTCCAGGTGATCGGCGCTTGCTGCGCCGAGGCGCACCGCCAGCTCGGCGCCTCCCGTCCGCGTCAGCTGGTCGGCATGCATCCGGATCCCCAGGCCGAGGCCCGCGGCCGTCCGCAGAATCCGCTCCGTCGCCGCCGGCGAGAAGAAGTCGAGGTCGCAGAAGACGTCGCAGAATTCGGCCATGCCAGCCTCGGCAACGGCGGGGAGCATCTCATCGGCGATGGTGGCGGCGTAGTCGTCCATCGAGCCGGCCTCGGGAGGCACGGCGTGCGCGCCGAGAAGGGTGCGAACGACGCGGATCGGCAGTTTCGCTGCTGCCTCGCCGATCAGCCGCAGCGCCCGCAGCTCCTCGAAGGTCGACAGGCCGTAGCCGGACTTGCACTCGATCGTGGTCGTCCCGCCTGCCAGCGAGGCCTGCAGCCGGCCGAGGATCGCATCCCTCAGCTCGTCATCCGACGCCGCGCGGGTGGCAGCCACGGTGCGCAGGATGCCGCCGCCGGAGTACGGCGCCCCCGCCAGCCGAGCGGCGGCTTCATCGGCTCTGTCGCCGACGAAGGCAGGATGCGTGTGGGCGTCGACCAGGCCGGGGGTCACCAGGGCCGACCCGAGGTCGACCACCTCGCCGCGTGGCGCCTCCGAGTGCGGACCCACGAAGGCGAATCGACCTTCCCGCACGGCGATCCCCCATGGCAGCGGCCCGTCGTACGGCTCCGGCAGGAGAAGGCGGCCGCGGCCGGTCAGCAGGAGCGGATCGTCCGACATCGGTCCAACCATAGTCGCTAGCCGATCTCCGGCTCGGCCACCGGCACGCGCCTTGGCTCACCTCGAAAGCGAAGCGTGGCCAGCAGCAGCCCGACCAGGATGGTGCCGGCGCCGACCAGCTGTACGCCTGACGGTGCCTCGCCCAGCAGCACCATCGCCAGCATCACCGAGGCAACCGGTTGCAGGGTCAGGATCACGCTGGTCAAGGCTGCGGGCAGGCGGGGCAGCGAGACGCTGATGATCAACCAGCCGACCACCTGCGACGACAGGGCCAGGATCAGCAGCCAGCCGTGGGCAGGCCAGCTGGGAACCAGGTTCACCTCGCCCAGCGGCAGGCCGATCACCAGCGACGCGAAGGCGGCGATCAGCGTCGCGTCGAAGAGCGGGCCCGCCGGCCGTCGCAGGTCAGCATTGCCGTGGCGCAGCACGAGCAGGAAGGCGGCGTACACCATGCCGACCACCAGCCCCAGGATCACGCCAAGGCCCGGGTTGGTGCCGTACGCGCCGGTTCCAACCACGCCGGAGATGAGCACCACCCCACCCAGCACCACCGGCAGGGCCAGCAACGTGCGGCGTGGCGGCCGCTCACCGAGGACCAGCCAGGCGAGAAACGCCACGATGACGACCTGGGTGTTGCCGAGCACGGTGGCCAGGCCGGCACCCACGAGGGCGATGGTGTGGTGCCAGATCACCAGGTCCAGCGCCAGGAAGACGCCGGCCAGCATCGCCAGCCGGACCTGGGCCGCGGGCCGAGGGCCGTAGCGACGACGCTCGAGCAGGGCGATGATGCCGAGAGCCGGCAGGGCATAGGCACAGCGGAAGATGGCTGCGGTCGACGGCTCGACGTTCGCCAGCCGCACCAGCACTCCGGAGAAGGCGATCGCCATCGCTCCCAGCACCGCCGTCATCACCGGCCTGCGGGCGAGGAAGCCGAACAGCGAGCTGGCGCTGGGGGTGGGCGACGGGACGCTCATCGCTGCGCAGGGTAGCCGAGCCGTCGGGCGCGGATCGGCTTGCCCTCGGCCCATCCGCCGACGAAACTTGTCGCGTGACAGAGCTTCCGACCGGGACCGTCACCTTCCTCTTCACCGATATCGAGGGCTCGACGCGGCTGGCGCAGGAGCTCGGTGCGGCCTGGCCGCCGCTGCTCGAGCGCCATCGCCAGATCGCTCGGGCCGGGTGGGCCGAGCAGAGGGGCGTCGAGATCGGCACCGAGGGCGACTCGTTCTTCGTCGTCTTCACGAGCGCTCCGCAGGCCGTCGCGGCTGCCGTGGCCGTCCAGCGCGCGCTGGCCGCGGAGGACTGGCCGCCAGACGCCGCGATCCGCATTCGGATGGGCCTTCACTCGGGCGAGGGGCTGTTGAGCGGCGACTCGTACGTGGGTCTTGACGTGCACCGCGCCGCGCGCATTGCGAACGCCGGCAGCGGTGGCCAGGTCCTCCTCTCGGCGACAACCCGTGCCCTGGCCGAGGGGAGCCTGCCCGATGGAGTCTCCCTGCGCGAGATGGGGGAGCATCGGCTCAAGGACCTCTCCCGCCCCGAGCGGATCTGGGACCTGGTCGTACCCGGCGTGCCGAGCGACTTCCCTCCGCTCCGCACCCTCAACGCTGTCCCGAACAACCTGCCGACGCAGCTGACATCGTTCCTGGGCCGCCAGCGGGAGATCGCCGAGGCCAGCCAGCTGCTGCTCGATGGCCGGCTGCTGACCCTCACGGGGCCGGGTGGCACCGGCAAGACTCGCCTCTCGCTTCAGATCGCCGCCGACGCCAGCGACCGCTTCCCGGATGGGATCTATTTCGTGCCGCTCGGCACCATCAGCCAATCGGACCTGGTGCTGCCGACCATCGCGCAGGCGCTCGGCCTGGTCGACCCCGGCATGCATGCGCTCGATCGGCTGGCCGACCATGTCGGCTCCAAGTCCGTCCTCCTGGTGCTCGATAACTTCGAGCAGGTCAACGACGCGGCGCCGCAGATCGCCGAGCTGCTGGCACGCGCGACACGGATCTCAATCCTGGTCACCAGTCGCAGCCCGTTGCGTGTCTACGGCGAGCGCGAGTACCCCGTCCCTCCGCTTGGCATTCCCGATCCAGCGCACCTGCCGGACCTCGAGACGCTCGGCACCTACGAGTCGGTGGCCCTCTTCGTGGAGCGTGCCATGGCGGTTCGCCCCGACTTCGGCGTGAACGGCGGCAATGCCCAGGCCGTCGCAGAGATCTGCATGCGGCTGGACGGGCTGCCGCTGGCGATCGAGCTGGCCGCGGCGCGAGTACGGGTCCTCAGCCCGCAGGCGATCATGGAGCGGCTCGGCGATCGGCTCAAGCTACTCTCCGGTGGTTCGCGCGACCTGCCCGAGCGGCAGCAGACCCTGCGCGGGGCGATCGCCTGGAGCCACGATCTGCTCGACCCCGACGACCAGCGGGTCTTTGCCCGCTTCTCGATCTTCGCCGGGGGAGCCACGCTCGATGCCATGGAGCAGGTTGTCTTCGACGCGGGCGAAGGGGCCGACGCGCTCGACGCCATGGCGTCGCTGGCCGACAAGAGCCTGGTGCGGCAGGAGAGCGAGCCGGATGGCGAGCCTCGCTTCAGGATGCTCAGCACAATCCGCGAGTTCGCGACGGAGAAGCTCGGCGAGCGCGGCGAGGGCGATGACCTTGCAAACCGGCACGCGGAGTGGGTGGTGGGCGTGGTGGAAGCGGGGGCGGCATCGGTCTTCGGCCCCGATCAGAAGGCCATCCTGGACCGATACGAGCGCGAGCACGACAACATCCGCGCCGCGCTGTCGCGCGCGATCGCCGGTCAGCACGCCGAGATGGCGATGCGGATCCTCGCGGCCTGCTGGCGCTTCTGGCAGATGCGCGGCTACCTGGCCGAGGGGCGCGAGCAGGCCGAACGGGTGCTCGCCCTGCCCGGCGGCACCGAGTTTCCCGAAGCGCGGGCGGCCGCGCTGGAGGCCGGCGGCGGCATCGCCTACTGGCAGGCCGATGTTCCGGCATCGCGCCCGTGGTACGCGGAGGCGCTCGCGCTGGCCCGCGCATCGGGCGATGCATCGCGCATCGCCAACGCCATCTACAACATGACCTTCACCTTCACGATGGAAGGCGAGGACCAGGCGCAGGCGCGCAGCCTGGCCGAGGAGGCGGTCGCGATCTATCGCAGCTTGGGAGACGAGGCGGGGATCGGTCGTTCCCTGTGGGGGCTGTCCAACACGTACTACTTCTTCGGCGATTTCGCCGAGGGATTGGGCTTCGCACGCGAGGCCCTGGAGATCTTTCGACGCCTCGGCGATCGGTTCATGACCGGCTGGTCGCTGTTCATGGTCGCGATCATCAACCTCAAGCTCGACCGCGCCGCCATGCGCGCGGCGCTCGAGGAGGCGCTCCCCTTCTTCACCGAGATCGAGGACAAGTCCGGGTATGCCCTCCTCTTCGATGCGTTTGCCGTGCTCGACTGGACCGAGGGCGATGTGCCGCGGGCGATGCGCCTTGCCGGCTACGCGGAGGCGACGGAGGCGAGCACGGGAACCGGCCTCGCCAAGATGAATCGCGAGTTCGCGGGCTTCTACCCGGAGACTCTGACCAGCGACCCCGAGCTGGCTGCCGCCTTTGCCGAGGGCCGGCACCTCACCGTTGGGCAGGTCACGGAGCTCGCCCTGCGCCGCGCGTAGCGGCGGGCGTCAGCTTGGCGCCGCCAGGTCGCGACGGGGAAAGACGACCAGCGCATACACCACCGGGATGACGATCGCGACTGCCAGCAGCAGGAAGTCGAGCGGGTCGCCGTCGCCGACCAGGATCTTGCCGGGATTGAAGTGGTGGAAGAGCGAGTACGCCTGCGACCAGGCGACGTCGCGCCAGAGGGAGCCCAGGATCTCCAGGAAGTAGTTGATCAGCAGGAAGGCCATCGTCACGCCGAGCGCGGGGGAGAGGCGATCGAAGCTGACCGATGCCGCCATGCCGAAGGCGGCGAAGGCGCTCCACAGCAGCAGCCCGTTGAGGAAGACGAGCGGCATCAAGCCCAGGCTCACGTCGCCGGCGATGCCCTGCATGAGCAGGCCGACCACCTGGCCCAGCAGCATGGCAATCACCACCAACGCGACCAGGATCACCGTGGCCACCATCAGCGTCGTGTACAGCTCGCGGCGGGAGATGGGACGAGCGAGCAGCACCTCGAGCGTGCCACCCTCTCGCTCGCCGGCCACCGCGCTGACGGACGCGCCGACCGCAAAGATCGCCACGAAGGCGATTGCCAGGGGATGCTCGAGCCCCAGGGTCAGCGCTCCGGGGACGGTGAAGAAGTTGCCCGATCCGAAGCTGAGCAGCTCCTCGGGGATCACGCCGGACTCGGCAAGCTCGCGGAACGCCTCTGAGAAGCCGACGTAGACGATAGGGATCAAGACGCCCCAGCCAAAGGCGGCGAGGCCTACAGCCAGGAGCCGTCCACGATTCCAGCGCAGGGTCTGGATCAGGAGCCTCGCATTCATTCGCGCATCTCTTCGCTCGCCTCGTCGCCGGCGTAGTACTCCAGGAAGGCCTCTTCGAGGCGGGCCGGCTCGATCGTCAGGTCCTCGAGCGATGGCGACGCGATGGCCCGCACGAAGCCCGATACGTCGCCGAGAAGGGTGGCGCTCATTCGATTGCCATCGACCGTCACGTCGGCCAGGCCGGGGACCCCGCCCAGGTCAGGTGCCACACCGCGCCAGCGCAGGTGCACCTTCCGCTTGCGACGCGCCAGCAGCTCGTCGACGTGCTGGAGTGCCATCAGGTGCCCGGAGCGGATGATGGCGACCCGATCGCAGATGCGCTCCACCTCCGGCAGGACGTGGCTGGAGAAGAAGATGGTGCGTCCCTTCGCCCGCTGGTCGTCCATCAGCGCGTAGAAGGCCTGCTGCATCAACGGGTCGAGTCCCTCGGTCGGCTCGTCGAGGATGGCGAGCTCCGGATCGTGTTGCAGGGCCTGGATCACGCCGATCTTCTGGCGCATCCCGCGCGAGTAGTCGCGTACCTTGCGCCGCAGGACCGATGTCGGCATCTGCAGCCGCTCGCACAGCTCGTCACGCAACGCAGCGCCCCGGTCCTGGAGGTCCGCCAGGTAGTCGAGCGCACCGGCTCCGCTCAGCCCGTCGTAGAGCGCGATTCCGCCCGGCAGGTAGCCGGTCCGTCGCCGGATCTCGACCGAGTCGGCGGCGATGTCGAGGCCGAAGACGGTTGCCGAGCCGGTGGTGGCGTGCAGGAAGCCGAGCAGGGTGCGGATCATGGTCGACTTGCCCGCGCCATTCGGCCCCAGGAAGCCGAAGATCTCGCCCGCCTGCACGTCGAGCGTGAGATCGACGAGGGCATGCACGTCGCCGTAGTGCTTGGTCAGCGCCTTGGTCGTGATCACGGCGCCCGGCCCTGGTTCTGTCTCCGCTTCCATCCGTGCGCAATCTACTACGCGGCCGCGCACCCGGTTGCGCTCAGCGGTGGATGCGCGTCGCTCGCCAGACCGATCTCAGCCCGACACGCTGCCCGTAGAGCAGCACCCCGGCGGAGTAGAGGCGCGCGGCGACCCACAGGGCGCCCGCCAGGAAGAGGACCATCAGCCCGACCGCCGCCGCCCACTCCCAGGGGGCGACGCTGGAGAGCAGCATCCGCATCGGCAGCAGGTATGGGCTGAAGAACGGGACGAGCGAGAGCCATTGGACCCATGCGGCGTCAGGGACGTTGATGGCCGTGAACGAGGCGAAATAGCCGATCATGCCGATCACGATCATCGGCCCGACCACCTGCTGGACGTCCTCCTGGCGGCTGGCAATCGACCCGAGCCCGGCATACAGGGTCGCGTACAGCGCGAATCCGCCGATGAAGAAGACGCCGAACGGGGCGAGCACCCACAGGTTCAGGCCTTCGAGCGACGCCCCGCCGTTCTCCCCCAGGACCAGCCCGGCGATGGTGCCCTGCAGCAGCAGGCCCGCTATGGCGGCGACCACGACCACCACGTACTGCGTCAGGCCCGCGGCGCCCGTCCCGATCACCTTCCCGGCCAGCAACTGGCGCGGCGTCGCAGCGGTGATGAGGAGCTCCATCACGCGGCTGCTCTTCTCCTCGGCGACGCTCGTGGCGACCCACTGGCCATAGGTGAGCACGGCCATGAAGGTCAGCACAACCATGGCCATGGCAAGGACGTAGTCCGGCCCAAAGTTGTCCTCGATGCTCGGCGCGTTGGGGTCGAAAGGGGTCACCGCGAACGGCGTCGCAGCGAAGATCTCGCCGGCCTCCGATGGGTCGACGCCGGCTCGCTCCAATCGGTCGCCGATATTGATCTGGGTCGCGGCCTGGCGCACGGCGAAGAGCCACTGGCTGGCTGGGCCGGCGTCGGTGAAGATGTCGAAGGCGAGCTCCTCGTCGGCGCCGCGGGTAACGCTGAGGAGGCCATCAAGCGCTCCGGAGCGAACGTTTGCCCTGGCTGCGGCTTCCTCATCGGCAGGCTGGACGTCGAACGCTGCGCCGTCCTCGCCGCCGAGGATCAGCGTCAGGGATGCCACGACGCTCGACTCCAGCTCGCCGTCGGCGGCATGGACGACGACCTTCGTCGTTTCGTCTCCAACGATCAGGCTGCCCACGATCGGCAGCATCGCGATGCCGAACCCGATCAGCGCCAGCAGCACCGTGATGACTGCGAAGGTCCGGCTGCGTACCCGGGTCAGGTACTCGCGCCGGGCGACGTGCCACGCGTTCGGGAAGAGGTCGATCACGGTGCACCATCCGCCACGGGCTTCGAGGTCGCGGCCAGGTGGCGCTCCTCCTCGGCGTCAGCCGGCCGGCCGACATGCTCGATGAAGATCTCCTCGAGCGACGGCTCGCCGATCTCGAAGCGCGTCACCCGTGCGCCCCGCTCGAGCGCGGCGTGCAGGATCCGTTCCGGATCGGACCCTGAGGGCACCGCCAGCTCGACAAAGTCCTCGCGTCGCGCGGTGATGCGGATGCCATCCATGCCGTCAAGCCAGTCGACGTTGTGCCCGTTGCCATCGGTCGCAAGTCGGACGACCTGCCGGCCCATGGCGCGCTTCACGTCACGAAGCGCGCCGCTGACCACCACCTTGCCCACGTCGATGATGGCGATCGACTCGCACAGCTCCTCGACGGTCTCCATCTGGTGGGTGCTGAAGATGAGCGTCTTGCCACGGTCGCGCATCTCGAGGAAGGCCTCCTTGAGGAGCTGCACATTGACCGGGTCCAGACCGCTGAACGGCTCATCCATGATCAGGACGGCGGGATCGTGCAGGATCGCGGCGATGAACTGGATCTTCTGCTGGTTCCCCTTGGAGAGCTCCTCGACCTTCCGGTCGCGGTAGTGGGGGATGTGAAAGCGATCGAGCCAGTCCTCCACCTCCGCCCTGGCAGCGGCGCCATCCACGCCGTAGAGCGAGGCGAAGAAGGACAGCACGTCGATCACCTTCATGCGCATGTAGAGGCCACGCTCCTCCGGCAGGTAGCCCCAGGTGCGACGGGGAAGATCGGTGTTGGCGTGCCCCTCCCACGTGACGCTCCCGCCATCGGCCCGCAGGATGTCGAGCACGATCCGCATGCAGGTCGTCTTGCCGGCACCGTTCGCGCCGAGGAGCCCGAAGATGCGTCCCGGCTCCACGCTGAAGGTGACCCCATCGAGGGCAACGACCGGGCCGAAGCGCTTGGTGATGGAGTCGATCACGAGGCTCATGGGGCAGGCGAAATGTAGCCGACGGCCACGCCTCTCGCGCTACCGTCGCAGCGGCGACCCGGTGCTACACTTTGCTTCCCGAACCGCCAGGCGATGATCGCTGCGGCGGTTCGCCGGTGTGACACCCTTCCGAACCGCCAGGAACTGCCCGATGAAGATCGCTGTCCCACGCGAGACCGCGGCCGGTGAGACGCGGGTCGCGTTGACCCCGCAGGCCGTCGCGGCGCTCATCCCCGATGGGGTCGAGGTGATCGTGCAGTCGGGGGCGGGCGACCCCTCGTTCATCAGCGATGAGGCGTTCGGCGAGGCCGGCGCCACGATCGTTCCGGACGCGGCCGCGCTCTATGGCAAGGCAGACCTGGTGGTCCGCGTCGGTCGGCCCTCTGACGAGGAGATCCGGATGCTCCGCGCCGGGACGATCCTGATCGGCACGCTCGGCACGCTCTCCAACCCCGCGCTGGCGAAGCAGCTCGCGAAGGCCGGCCTCACGGCGATCAGCATGGATGCCATCCCGCGCATCAGCCGCGCGCAGAGCATGGACACGCTCTCCAGCCAGGCCACCGTTGGTGGCTACAAGGCGGTCCTCCTGGCGGCAGATCGGCTGCCCAAGTTCATGCCACTGCTGACCACTGCCGCCGGCACGGTCCGCCCCGCGCGCGGAATCGTGATGGGAGCCGGCGTGGCCGGCCTGATGGCGATCGGCACCGCCCGGCGCCTGGGCGCCGTGGTCGAGGCGACCGATGTGCGGCCGGTCGTCAAGGAGCAGGTGGAGAGCCTGGGCGGCATCTTCATCGAGGTCGAGATGACCGATGAGGAGAAGACGAGCGCCGAGACCGTCGGCGGCTATGCCCGAGAGATGAGTGACGACTACAAGCGCCGCCAGGCGGAGCTGATCGCTGAGCGGGTCAAGGAGGCGGACTTCGTGATCACCACCGCCCTCATTCCCGGAAGGCCCGCGCCGCGCCTGGTGACCGATGCGATGGTCGCGTCCATGAAACCCGGCAGCGTCATCGTCGACATGGCCGCCGAGGCGGGCGGGAACGTGGAGGGGACCGAGGCGGGCAAGGAGGTCGTGAAGCACGGCGTGACGATCATCGGCCTGACCAATCTGCCGGCCATGATGCCCGGCAGCGCGACCCAGATGTACGCCAGGAACATGCAGACGCTGCTCAAGCATCTGATCAAGGACGGCTCCGTGACGATCGACCTCGACGACGAGATCACGCGCGGCGCGACCATCACGCACGACGGCAAGGTCGTCCACGAGGCGACCGCAAAGGCGCTCGAGGCGGCCAAATGAACGAGGCAACGACCCTGTCGACCGAGGCGCTGCTACAGGCGCTCTTCGTCTTCGTGCTGGCCGGATTCATCGGCTACGAGGTGGTGAGCAAGGTCCCGACCATGCTTCACACCCCGCTCATGTCGGGTGCCAATGCCGTCCACGGCGTGATCGTGGTGGGCGCGATGCTGGTCGCCGCTTCGGCCGAGGGGCCGCTGCGGATCGTCCTTGCCCTGCTTGGCGTGATCCTGGGCACCATCAACGTGGTCGGCGGCTTCGTGGTCACCGATCGGATGCTCGAGATGTTCAAGCGTCGGCCGGACCAACCAGGACCCGGTGACAAGCCGTGAGCCTGCAGGACGTTTTGACCTTCTTCGTCTACCTGGTCGGGTCGGTGACCTTCATCCTCGGCCTCAAGTTCCTGGCATCGCCGGTCTCGGCGCGGCGCGGCAACCGACTGGCGGCGACCGGCATGGCGATCATCGTCGCCTGGGTCTTCATCACCGAATTCCTGCTGCGGGACGGTGGGCTCGCGACGGTGTGGATCCTGGCGGTCGGCATTCCGGTTGGGGCGGTGGTCGGAGCGGTCGGTGCGCGCCGCGTCCCGATGACCGCCATGCCGCAGATGGTCGCCATCTTCAACGGCGCCGGCGGCGGCGCCGCGGCGCTCGTGGCCGCCGCGGAGTTCCTCCGGGACGCGGGAAGCGGTGGCCCGCTGCTGCCGGTCACCTTCATGGTGGCCACGCTGCTCGGCGCCGTCATCGGCTCGGTCTCGTTCACCGGCTCCTTCATCGCGTTCGGCAAGTTGCAGGGGATCGTCTCCGGGCGCCCGGTCACCTACCCCGGCGACAAGATCGTCACCGGCCTGCTGGTGGCAGCGATCCTGGTGCTGGGCGTGGTCCTGACACTGGTAACAAACAGCGTGCCCCTCTTCCTGCTCTTCGTGGCGCTGGCGCTGGTGCTGGGCGTGGCTGCCGTCATGCCGATCGGCGGGGCCGACATGCCGGTGGTCGTCAGCCTCCTCAACGCATACACCGGCATCGCCGTGGCCGCCACCGGCTTCGTGCTGAACAACTACGCGCTGCTGGTGGCCGGAACGCTGGTCGGCGCCTCCGGCACGATCCTGACCCAGCTGATGTGCCGCGCCATGAATCGGTCCATCTTCAACGTCCTGTTCGGAGCCTTCGGCACGGCCGGCGGGGGAGTGGCAGCGGGTGCTACCGGTGAGCAGGTGGTGCGCGAGATCAGCGCCGACGATGCGGCGGTGCTGATGGCCTACGGCAAGAAGGTGATCATCGTGCCCGGCTACGGAATGGCCGTGGCGCAGGCCCAGCAGACGGTCCGCGAGCTGATGGACCTGCTCGTCGCACGCGGCGTGGACGTCGAGTTTGCGATTCACCCCGTCGCCGGACGCATGCCGGGCCACATGAACGTCCTGCTGGCCGAGGCCAACGTGCCATACGACCGGCTCAAGGAGATGGACGAGATCAACGATGACTTTCCGAACGCCACCGTGGCGCTGGTGATCGGCGCCAACGACGTCACCAACCCGGCCGCGCGGACGGATACCACCTCCCCGATCTACGGCATGCCGATCCTGAACGTCGACCAGGCCGAGCACGTGATCGTGCTGAAGCGCTCGATGGCCGCCGGCTTCGCCGGCATCGACAATCCGCTGTACTCCGACCCGAAGACGACCATGCTCTTTGGTGATGCCAAGCAGAGCGTCGAGGCGCTGGTGACCGGAGTGAAGGCTGCCTAGCCAAGTCTCGCCCGCGGTTAGCACCGGGGGTGCTACAACGGCACGCGGACCCTCGTTCTGGCTTGATTTGAGGCTCGCCGCGCGTCGCGCCAGCACTCATGGTGCTAGCCCGTCACCCAACGGTCTTCTCAGGCGTCCACGTAGCACTCACGGTGCTACGGCGGCTGCTCGGGGCGCCTGCCGATGAACCGGTGGGTCGTCCTCGACGTCGGTGAGACGATCATCGACGAGACCCGGGTCTGGACGATTTGGGCCGACATGCTCGGCATCCCGCGGCTCACCTTCATGGCGGCCTTCGGTGCGACTCTCGCATTCGGCGGCGAGCATCGCGACACCTTCGACCGATTCGGCGTCACCGCGTGGCGCGAACGCTGGCCGGAGCATGAGGAACGGTATGGCGGCTTCCTGCCCGAGGACCTGTACGCCGACGCGTTGCCGGCCATCGCCACGTTGCGCGCCGCCGGCTATCGGGTGGCGGTGATCGGCAACCAGCCGGCAATCCGCACCGCGCAGCTGCGGGCGCTCGGTGTCGACGCCGAGGTGATCGCCATGTCGGAGGAGATGGGTTTCGCCAAGCCGGCCCCGGAATTCTTCGATCGCGCCCTGGAGCTGGTCGGCTCGCCTGACGCCGGATCGGTGGCGTACGTCGGGGATCGGGTCGGCAACGACGTCCTGCCGGCGGCGGCAGCCGGCATGCGCGCCGTATGGATCCGGCGCGGGCCGTGGGGCGTCATCGAGCAGCTGCCGGACGGAACACAGCCTGCGCTCGTGGTCGATTCGCTCGCCGAGCTGGCGGCGCGCATCGGCGAGGCCTGGCCGGGCTTGCCCGCCGACGAGGGCAGCCGCTAGACTCGGGCCGCCGCCGCTGCGGCAGGGCCAGGGATCGGGCCCGTATCGCCGATCCCGAGGTGGAGACTGCGCAACGCCGCGTGGTCTCCGTTGTTGTCTCTCCCATAGGAGCCGATATGGAGCACCTGGCCCAGGTCCTCTTCCAGCTGTTCGTGCTGCTGCTCGCGACGAAGCTCGGCGACGAGCTCTTCAAGCGGCTCGGACAGCCTGCCCTGGTCGGGGAGATCCTCGGCGGCGTGGTGGTTGGGCCGGCCGTGCTGGGCTGGTACCAGATCACGCCCGAGACGTCGCTCTTCGCGGAGATCGGTGCGGTTCTTCTCCTCTTCCAGGTCGGTATCCATACCCGGATCGGGGAGGTGGCGCGGGTCGGCGGGACCGCGCTCGCCGTGGCGATCCTGGGCGTGGCGCTCCCGTTTGCCGGCGGTTACCTGGTGGGCGGCCTCCTCGACCTGAGCTTCGCGGGCCGGGTCTTCCTGGCCGCCTCGCTGACCGCCACCTCGGTCGGCATCACGAGCGGGGCATTGCGCGCGTTCGGTGCGCTGGCCACCCAATCGGGACGGGTGATCCTCGGCGCAGCGGTGATCGACGACGTGCTGGCGATGCTGATCGTGGCCGTGGCGGTGGGCATATCGGCCGGCGACGTGAGCCCTCAGCGAATCGCGCTGCTGCTCGGGTTGGCGGCCGCCTTCATCGGCATCGTGCTGGTCGGCGGGACCGGCATCCTGCGCCGGCGTCGCTCCCTGCTGACCGATCCGCGCTTCGCCGAGACGCCGTTCCTGCCCGGCATGATCCTGATGCTGGGGTTGGCGGCGCTGTCGGCCCAGATCGGGCTGGCCGCCATCATCGGCGCATTCCTGGCCGGCATGGTGGTAGGGGAGTCGAGCGAGCGCCACGCCCTCGAAGCCGAGACCGCCCCGGTGGCGGCCTTCTTCACGCCATTCTTCTTCGGATTCGTGGGGGCGCAGGTCGATCCGGCCGCGTTCGGCAGCCTCGCCACGATCGGCCTGCTCGTCGGGATCACGGCGATTGCGATCGTCGCCAAGTTCGCCGGCTCGTTCCTGGGCGCCGCGCGCCTGGGACGGGATCGGGCCGCGCTGATCGCGTGGGGGATGGTGCCGCGCGGCGAGGTCGAGATCATCGTGGCCGGCCTCGCGCTGACCGCCGGGGCGATCAGGCCCGACCTGTACGCGGTAATCGTCGGGATGGTGGTGATCACCGCGGTGGTCGTGCCACCGCTGATGGGGCCGTTGGTGCGCCGGGCAGAGCCTGGGATCGGCAAGCCGGGATAGGAGGAGGCCCCTCGCGGACGAGGGGCCTCCCAGCGTGACCGGCGAACGGTCGAGGGTTACTCGCCTCCCGGGGTGACCTCCACGGTGGGCTTGTCCCAATCGGTCCCGGTCGCGTTCTCCAGGCCCTCCCGTGCCGCGTCGGCAAGGTCCAGGCGGAAGGCACCGTCACCCGGCGCCGCGGTCAGGATCGCACCGGCAGTCGCCGTCTCGATGGTCTGCGCCCACGCGTCAGGATCCAGCGCCCCAATCCCGTCGGGGGAAGGCCAGACCAGCGCGTTGACCTCGTTCATCATCCAGGCCAGGTGGCCCCTGCCCCAGACGCTGCCGTGGTCCAGCGCGTACTGGACGCAGTCGTCGGGGTTTTCGCGGCAATAGATCCAGCCCTTGAAGGATGCCCGCAGGAAGCGGGTGGCCACGTCCTCGTTGCCGTCCTCGGCCAGCCACGCGGCACGGGACCAGATGGAGTCCTGCAGCATGGCCACGCCGATGTCGTTGTAGTTGATGACGTTGAACTGGTCCGGCTGGTAGAGCTCGTTGGTTTCCGGGTCGGTGGCTTCGAGCAGCTGCGCCCATTCGTTGTAGACCATCGCCTCGGCGACGTCGACGCAGTCGGTTGCGGATGCCGCGCACCCGTCCTTGGCCGCGATCAACTCGCTCATGTCGAAGTCCTGCTCGACCCGGGTGTAGTCGGTCCCCGCCGTCAGGCCGGCGAGGGTGGCTGCGGCCAGCACCTCGAGCTCATTGCCAAAGGGCCAGGCGCCCACCTTCTTGCCGGCGAAGTCGGCCGGCGAGGTGATGCCGGCGTCCTTCCAGGAGACCGAGAGCGTCGGTGCCTTCTGGAACATCTGCGCGATCTGAACCAGGTCGGACCCCGCCTCGCGCGCCTGAAGCACCTTGGGCACCCACGCGAGCGTGAACTCGGGACCGTCGGGCTGAGATCCGACCTCCTGCGGGCTGACCGTGCCGCCGCCGGGGAGGAACTCGACCTCGAGGCCCTCGGCCGCGTAGTAGCCCTGCTCGGCAGCGGCGTAGTAGCCGCTGAACTGGGCCTGGTCAAGCCACTGCAGCTGGAGCTGCACCTTGGTAAGCGACGCGCTGGGGCTCGCTGTCGTGCACGAGGCCAGCGCCAGCATCGCTGCGCTTCCCAGCGCAAAGAACCGATGAGATCGCTTCATCTCCACTCCTTGGTGTCCATCAAGTGGCGCAGAGGCCCGGCCGGCCGCGCATCATTAAGGAGGGTCATTGTACGAAGGTCCCGAACGGCCGGCATCCACCCGCTGCACGCGTGCTCACCTGGATCAGGCCAGCTGGTCTCCACGCACCGATGGATGCCACGGAATGAGCACCCGCTCGACCGCCACCGCCAGCAGGTACATGCCCATCCCCACCACGGCGACCACCAGGATGGCCGACCAGGTGATGTCGAACCGAAGCGCACTGGCTGCGCCGACCACCACCCGACCCAGCGTATCGGTCAGGCCGCCGAAGTACTCGCCCACCACGGCGCCGATCAGGCTCAGGGTGGTGGCCACCTTCAGGCCGGTGAGGAAGTAGGGCAGCGCATTCGGGATCCGCAGCCGCATCGTCACCGCGGTCGGGCCGGCGCCATACGAGCGCATCAGCTCCAGGGCGGAGCTGTCGACCTCGGTCAGGCCTCTCAACACGTTGATCATGATCGGGAAGAAGACGAGGCTGGCAGCGACGGCCATCTTCGAGAACGGGCTCAGGATCCCGAACCAGTTGTTGGCGATGGGGGCGAAGGCGACGATGGGGATGGCGTTGATCGCCACCGCCAGGGGCAGGATCGTGTCGCGCGACCAGGGAAAGCGCGAGACGCCGAAGGCCACCACCAGGCCCATGGCGGTCCCGATCCCCAGCCCGCCCAGCGCCTCGGTCAGCGTCACCCGGGCGGACGGGAAGATGCGATACCCCTCGTTCCAGTTGCTCACCAGCGCATCCCAGACGGCGGAGGGCGCTGGCAGGATGAAGCTCTTGACCTCGAAGAGCCTGACCGATACCTCCAATCCGACGAGGATCGCGACCAGGATCAGCAGTGCCGGGACGTTGCGGCGCAGGGCCTGCATCAGCCGATCCCTCCCTCGGCCGCTGTCCTTTCCGCGGACGCCAGGGCGGCTTCAGCCCCCGATCCGTCGCCGGCCCGCAGAGCCTCGCGGACCTCGGTGATGAGGCTGAAGTAGCGGGCGCTCTCACGGGTCTCCAGTCCGCGGGGCCGCGGCAGGTCGACCTGCACCATGCGCGTCACCCGACCCGGCCGCGCGCTCATGACCGCCACCCGACTCGAGAGGAAGACGGCCTCCGGAATCGAGTGGGTGACGAACACGACCGTGATCCCGGTACGCTCCCAGATGCTCAGGACCTCCGAGTTCATCCGCTCACGAGTCATCTCGTCGAGCGCGCCGAACGGCTCGTCCATCAGGAGCAGCGACGGCGAGAAGGCCAACGCTCGCGCAATGGCGACCCGCTGCTGCATGCCGCCCGACAGCTCGTAGGGGTGGCGCCGGGCGAATTCGGTCAGGCCGACCAGCTCGAGCATCTCGCCTGCCCGCTGCACCTGGCTCGCCTTGTCATGCCCGAACAGCTCCAGCGGCAGCCGGACGTTATCCTCCACCGTGCGCCAGTCGAAGAGGACCGGTGACTGGAAGACCATCCCGTAGTCGCGATCCAGCCGCGCCTGGCGTGCCGGCTTGCCGTTGACCTCCACCCGGCCGGCGGTAGCCTCGGTCAGGTCCCCGATCAGGCGCAGAAGGGTCGATTTGCCGCAACCGGAAGGACCGATAAGCGACACGAACTCGCCGCGGTCGATCTTGAGGCTGATGTCGGCAAGTGCCACCACCGCGCCGCCGGCGGTTCCGAACGTCTTGCCGACGCCCGCCAGATTGACGACGGGGACGTTCGGCGAACTCGGCATGCCCGGGGCTCGAGCGGCGGTCATCCAGTGACCTCGCGGGTTCGGCCGCGCAGCACCAGCTGCTCCGCTCCGACAATGGCCAGGTAGAAAAGAATCCCGAGGCCCGCCGTCACGAAGATCGAGGCCCAGAGCTTCTCGGGCGAGATCGCGTACTGCTGGCTGAAGAACATCAGCGCGCGACCGAGGCCCTCCTGCATGCCTCCCGGCCCCTCACCCACGATGGCCCCCACCACGCTGGCGGTGGCGGTGATCTTCAGCGCCGTGAAGAGGTACGGCAGTGACGCCGGGAAACGGACCTTCCACAGGATCGCGCGGCGCGAGGCGGCGTAGGAACGCATCAGCTCCAGCGCCCGCGGATCGGGCGAGCGCAGGCCGCGCAGCATGGCGATCGTCACCGGGAAGAAGCAGAGGTAAGTCGCGATGATGATGACGCTCGTGACGTTGTGGCCGGTGAAGAACATGATCAGTGGCGCGAGGGCGATGATCGGGACCGTCTGGCTGGCGACGACGTACGGCACGAACGCCCGCTCGATCAGCTGGAAATGCACGAAGACAGTGGCCAGCAGGATCCCGAGCACACCCCCGATGAAGAAGCCGGTGAGCGCCTCGCGCATGGTGAAGACGGCCTGGCCGATCAGGTATCCGCCCAGTGTCTCGGATGAGCCCGAGGTGAGAGGCGCCAGGGCTCGCGTCAAGATGACCCAGGGATGCGGAAGGTTGATATCGGACGCCAGCCAGACGCTGAGAGGCGGATCCCAGAACTTCTCGCCGTTCGCGAACAACGGGTCACCAGCGATCAGCTTGAACGTCTCCCAGAGGACGAGGACGATGACCCCGAAGATGACGAATGCGAGGATGCGCCGG
>JALYNS010000079.1 GCA_030773035.1 Chloroflexota bacterium | reverse complement strand
CTTGATCTCGAACAGCCAGTCCGGGTCGTCGAAGGCGCCCTCGGCCATGGTGGCGAGCATCGGAGGAACGAAGTCGGGCGCAGGCGCCGGTCGCGCCGCGGAGAGATCCGGCTCGAGCTCGACGCTCGGCGGTGCGGCAACAGACTGCGGCTCAACCCCCGCCGCCACCTCGTCGTTGGTGCGTCGGGTCTTCACGCTGGTGGGGTGCTCCTCCGGATCCCAGCCGGGGACCGCGGCCTCGTCACGCTTGTGGATCAGCAGCCACTGCCCTGGGTCGGACATGCGCCCGAAGGCATCGCGCTTGCCACCGGTCTGCACGAGCGTGTAGCGGCCGTGCAGACGCTCCCCGTCGAGGCGGAACTTCAGCTCGCCGGCACGCATCGCGGCAGCCGGATCATCGGTCTCCTCAGGCGTGAAGGTGCCCCAGTCCCAGACGATCATGTCGCCCGCGCCGTACTCCCCCGCGGGAATCGTGCCCTCGAAGTCCAGGTACTCGATCGGGTGGTCCTCGGTGCGCACCGCCATCCGGCGCTCGTCGGGATCGAGCGTCGGGCCACGGGGCACCGCCCAGCTGACGAGGACGCCGGCCACCTCGAGCCGCAGGTCGTAGTGCATGCGGCTGGCCCGATGGCGCTGCACCACGTAGCGCCCACTCCCCTCTCCGACGGGGCCCGGCTCGGGCTCGGGGGTGCGGGCAAAATCGCGCTTGGACCGATAGGCCTCGAGCGGCATCGGGTCAGATCTCCAGCTCGGCGAGCGAGGCAACCACGCGCGCGGCACCGGCCGCGAAGAGGGTGGCCGCATCGACCGCCCCGGACGTGACCCCGATTGCAGGCATCCCGGCGGCGACCGCGGCGAGCATGTCCCAGGTCGCGTCGCCGACGTACCAGCAGTCCGCCGGATCGGCGCCCAGGCGATCGGCTGCAAGGAGGAGCAGGTCGGGCGCGGGCTTGGCGTGCGCAACGTGGGTTCCATCGACGATCAGCGGAGCCTGCGTGAGGCGAAGCGCATCGACCGATGCGGCGATCTGCTTTCGGCGGCTGGACGTCGCGATCGCCCACGGGATGGCCGCCGCGCCGAGTCGCTCGAGCAGGGCAGCCACCCCGGGGAGCGCAGCGGGCTGGCGATTGAGATCCGCGAAGATGGCGCCGCTGCGTGCGTCGATCGCCTCGTCGCGACCGGGCCCCAGGGGCATCCCGGCGGCCTCGGCCACCTCTCGCGCCAGGCGGCGGCCGTCCGACCCGATCAACCCTGCAACCTGCGGGCGAGCGGCCGGGATCGCCTCCTCCGCGAAGACGGCGAGCCAGGCGCGGATCCTGGTCTCGACCGTATCGACCAGCGTCCCGTCCAGGTCGAAGATGACGGCCGCGGGCCGAGGCAGGTCGACGGGCGGCTGGGACATCGGTCTACGATAGCCCCCGATGCCCTCGGAGTTCGCCCGGCACTGGCCCCTGGACCCGGCGGTCGCCTTCCTCAACCACGGCTCGTTTGGCGCCGCTCCGCGCCCGGTGCTGGCCGCCCAGCAGGCGTGGCGCGAGCGAATGGAGGCCGAGCCGGTGCTCTTCTTCTCCCGTGACCTCGAGCCGGCCATGGACGCCGCGCGCGAGGTGCTCGGAGCGTTCGTGGGAGCCGATCCCGACGACCTCGCCTTCCTGCCGAACGCCACCGCCGGCTTCAACGCCGTCCTCCGCTCGCTGCGCTTCGCTCCGGGCGACGAGCTGCTGACCACGGACCACGCTTACAACGCCCTCAAGAACGCGATGGAATTCGTCGCCGAGCGCAACGAGGCACGCGTGGTGATTGCGCCGGTCCCCTTCCCGAGCGGTGGCCCCGCGACGGTGACCGAGGCCGTGCTGGGCGCCGTTACGCCGCGCACCCGGCTCGCCGTGCTCGACCACATCAGTTCGGCCACGGCCCTCATATTCCCGATCCAGGTCCTGGTCGCGGAGCTTGACGCGCGCGGCATCGACACCCTGGTTGACGGAGCTCATGCGCCCGGGCAGATCGAGCTCGACGTGACCTCGCTCGGCGCGGCCTACTACGCTGCGAACCTGCACAAGTGGGTGTGCGCCCCGAAGGGCTCGGGCTTCCTCTGGGTGCGCCGAGACCGGCAGGCCGGAATCCGGCCGCTGGCGATCAGCCACGGGGCCAACTCGGCGCGCGCGGACCGCAGCCGCTTCCGGGTCGAGTTCGACTGGACGGGCACCGCGGACCAGACCGCCTACCTCGCGGTGCCCGACGCAATTCGTTTCGGCGGTGAGCTCCTTCCCGGCGGCTGGGCCGGGCTCGAGCGAAGGAATCACGCCCTGGCGCTGGAGGCGCGCGAACTCCTGTGCGACGTGCTTGGGGTACCGGCCCCGGCGTCGGACGAGATGGTCGGTTGCATGGCCTCCCTGCCGCTGCCGGTCGAGACGAAGCCGGCACGGCTCCAGGGCATCGACCTGTACGACGACCCGCTGCACGATTACCTGGCCCGGCTCGGCATGCAGGTGATGATCACCCCCTGGCCACAGCGCCCCGATGGCGGCCCGTGGCGCCGCCTGGTGCGGATCAGCGCGGCGGCCTACAACGACCTGGACCAATACCGACGGCTGGCTGCCGCGCTGCCCGCTGCGGTCGGCGCCGTCATGGCCTAGGTTGGCCGATGTTGATGAAACCCGCCGCCAGGGACTCGAGCAGGAGCATCCAGCTGTGAGCCGGGTGGTCGTGATCGGCTCCATCAACGTCGACCTGGTGGTGAGCGCGGATCGCCTGCCGCGCCCCGGCGAGACGGTCGTCGGGGGCCGCTTCGCGCGGCACCTCGGGGGCAAGGGCGCGAACCAGGCGGTCGCCGCGGCTCGCGCCGGCGCCACGGTGACGATGGTCGGAGCGGTGGGACGCGACCCGGACGGAGACGAATCGCTCAGCGCGCTCTCCGCGGAGGGGATCGACGTCTCGCGGGTACGCCGCACTGACGCGCCGACCGGCGTGGCGATCATCGCCGTCGCGGCGGACGGCGAGAACCAGATCGTGGTGGCCCCCGGTGCGAACGCGGAGGTCTCAATCGAGGATGCCGCGTTGAACGACCTTCCGCGCGGCCCCGGAGTGATGCTGACCTGCCTGGAGATCCCGATGCCGAGCGTGCTGGCTGCCGTTGCGGCGGCGACCCGCATCGGCCTGCAGTCGGTGGTCAACCCGGCGCCGGCTCAACGCCTGCCCGCCGCACTGCTCGCGGCCGGCCCGATCCTGACGCCCAACCGCGGAGAGCTGCTGGCGCTCTCCGGCGCTGCCGATGCCGAGGCGGGGCTGGCCTTCCTCACGGACGCGGGGGCGCGTGCCGTGGTGATGACGCTCGGAACCGAGGGAGCGCTGCTCGCCGACAGCACCCGTCGCGCCGCATTTCCGGCATGGCAGGTAGCTGTCGTGGATGCGACCGGCGCCGGCGACACGTTCTCCGGGGTGCTGGCCGCCTGGCTGGCCGCCGGCAACTCCCTGGACGACACAGTCCAGGCGGCGAACGTTGCGGCAGCCCTGAGCGTGACCCGGGCCGGAGCGCGCGGAGGCATGCCGACCCGAGCACAGATCGAGCTCACGCTGAGCGGCTGACGAGCGGTACCGGGGGGTACCTTGGGGCCATTCCCGGTCCGGGACGGGCAGCCGAGACTGGGGCCGATGAGAGCCGAGGTGACCGCGCGCCAGGCGTACCGGGGCCGGCAGGGAGAGGCCGAGCCCGGTCATGCCGCGCGGATGGCGAACCTCCTGATGGACCTGACGCCGACCCTCGACGGCATCGCCGGCCACCAGGCTGGCCATGCGCTGCGCACCTGTTTCCTGTCAATGCGCCTCGCGGAGGCGATGAGCATCAGCGATCGCGACCGGCTGGCGCTCTTCTACGCGTCCCTGCTGCACGACGCGGGGAGCATCGGCGTGGCCGAACCGAGCGCTGGCCGGCCGGCAATGATGAAGCGCCTGATGCCGCTTCCCCGCGGCACGGAGGATGAGCGTCGCGCGGCGGAGCACATGCGGGTGCGGCGGGGGGCGCAGTTCGCGACGCGCGCGGGCTTCGGTCCCGAGGTGGCGGTGACGGTCATGGCGCTGCACGAGCGGTGGGATGGGCGCGGCCTGCCGATGGGGCTGACCGGCGACGCGATCCCGATCTTCGCCCGGATCGTGGCGATTGCCGATGGCCTCGACCTGGCGGTGGCCGCCGAAGGCCGCAGGTCAGCCGCCACGACCATCCATGCCC
>JALYNS010000078.1 GCA_030773035.1 Chloroflexota bacterium | reverse complement strand
GATCGTGCCGGTCGATGACCTGGGACATCTCGATGATGCGGCTCCCGATGGAGCCGGGCCCGAGGAACGCCGCTCGATCTGGCCGTCGATCTACCCGCGCCTGCTGGAGCTGATCCGGGCGCATCGGTCCACGTTGGTCTTCGTCAACTCGCGCAGGCTCGCGGAGCGTCTGGCCAGCCGCCTGAACGAGCTGGCCGGTGAGGAGCTCGTCCGCGCGCATCACGGCAGCATCGCTCGCGAGCAGCGGCTGGAGATCGAGGAGGAGCTGAAGGCCGGACGCCTGCCGGCGCTGGTGGCGACCTCGAGCCTGGAGCTCGGGATCGACATGGGTGCCATCGACCTGGTGATCCAGATCGAGTCGCCGCCCAGCGTGGCGGCAGGGCTGCAGCGGATCGGACGGGCCGGGCACCAGGTCGGCGAGCCGTCGACCGGAAAGATCTTCCCCAAGTACCGCGGCGACCTGCTCGAGGCGGCGGTGGTCGTGCGTCGCATGCTCGACGGGGCGATCGAGGAGACGCGCATCCCGCGCAACCCCCTCGACGTGCTGGCCCAGCAGATCGTCGCCGCGGGAGCCATGGACCGGTGGACGGTCGACGCGCTGCACGCGCTGGTGATCCGCGCCGAGCCGTTCCGCGACCTGTCGCGCCAGCAGCTGGAGGGCGTGCTCGACATGCTGTCGGGTCGCTATCCGTCCGACGAGTTCGCGGAGCTGCGCCCGCGGATCGTGTGGGACCGTACGACCGACACCATCCAAAGCCGGAATGACGCCCGAGTGGTCGCCATCACCTCCGGCGGCACCATCCCGGATCGCGGCCTGTTCGGCGTCTTCCTGGCCGGAGAGGAGGGGGGCAATGGTCGGCGCGTCGGAGAGCTCGACGAGGAGATGGTGTACGAGAGCCGGGTCGGCGAGGTCTTCCTGCTGGGCGCCTCCTCGTGGCGCATCGACGAGATCCGCGCCGACCGGGTGGTGGTGACGCCAGCCCCCGGCCAGCCGGGCAAGATGCCGTTCTGGAAGGGCGACGGGGTGGGTCGCCCGGTGGAGCTCGGCCGCGCCATCGGCGCCTTCCTGCGCGAGGCCGAGGGGATGCCGTCGGCAGCGCTCGAGCAACGCCTGCGCGCCGACCATGCCCTCGACGAGCGTGCCTCTCGCAACCTGGTCGCCTACCTCGCCGATCAGCGCGAGGCAACCGGGTCGTTGCCGACTGATCGCCAGATCGTGGTCGAGCGCTTCCGCGACGAGCTCGGCGACTGGCGCCTCTGCCTCCTTTCGCCCTATGGCGGCCGGGTCCATGCCCCCTGGGCGCTCGCCATCGAAGCGGGGCTCGCGGAGCACGGTCAATCGGCATCCACGATCTGGACCGATGACGGGATCGCGATCCGCCTGCCGGAGGCGACCGAGCCGCCGCCCGAGGACCTGTTCCTGCTCGACCCCAACCGGATCGAAGAGCTGGTCACCGATGCGCTGGGCGGATCGGCCCTCTTCGCATCTCGCTTCCGAGAGAACGCCGCCCGTGCCCTGCTGTTGCCTCGTCGCCGGCCGGGGCAGCGCACACCGCTCTGGATGCAGCGCCAGCGCTCGTCGGACCTGCTGGCGGTGGCGAGCCGCTACGGATCCTTCCCGATCATCCTCGAGACGTACCGCGAGGTGCTGCGCGACGTGTTCGACCTGCCCGCACTGCGTGAGGTGCTGGCCGGGATCCGCTCCCGGCAGGTCCGGGTGACGAGCGTCGAGACGCGCTCGCCGTCGCCCTTCGCCGTCGGGCTGCTCTTCGACTACGTCGGCAACTACATGTACGAGGGCGACGCGCCGATGGCCGAGCGGCGCGCCCAAGCGCTGGCCCTCGACCGCGAGCTGCTGGCCGAGCTGCTCGGCGCCGACGAGCTGCGCGAGCTGCTCGACCCGGCCGCCATCTCCGACCTGGAGCTGGACCTCCAGGCGCTCACCGGCGGGCGGCGAGCTCGCACGGCGGACGGCATGCACGACCTGCTGCGACGCCTCGGGGATCTCCGCAGCGACGAGGTGGCCGCCCGCAGCGATCTCGCGGATCCGGACGAGGCACTCCTCGCCCTGCACCACGACCGGCGCATTGTCGAGCTGCGCATCGCCGGAGAGTCTCGCTGGATCG
>JALYNS010000077.1 GCA_030773035.1 Chloroflexota bacterium | reverse complement strand
GACAAGGAGATGCTCAAGAAAGTCGCGAACGACGCGGCCGCGTTCGCGCGCACCATCGCCACCGAGCGCGGGCGCAACGCGGAGTGGGCCGAGAAGGCGGTGCGGTCGTCGGTCTCGGCCACCGAGCGCGAGGCGGTCAAGCTCAAGATCGTGGACCTGGTGGCCGAGAGCGTGCCGGATCTCCTGGCCCGGATCGACGGCCGCGCGGTCAAGACCACCCGCGGCCAGGTCACGCTCGCCACGAAGGACGCGCCGGTCAAGGTGATCGAGGTACGCCTCCGCGACCAGTTCCTCGCCCTGATCTCGGACCCCAACATCGCCTACCTGCTGATGATGGCGGGCATGCTCGGCATCTTCTTCGAGCTGTCCAACCCGGGCGCGATCCTCCCCGGCGTCATCGGCGGCATCTGCCTCATCCTGGCCTTCTACGCCTTCCAGAGCCTGCCGGTGAACTGGGCCGGCCTCCTGCTGATCCTCTTCGGAGTCGTGCTGCTGATCGCCGAGATCAAGGTGGTGAGCCACGGCGTCCTCGCGATCGGGGGCGTCATCGCCATGCTGCTGGGCTCCCTCATGCTCTACGACACGCCCGAGACGACCGGGATCCGGCTGTCCTGGTACGTGATGATCCCCACGGTGGGCACCACCGCCGCGCTGGTCTTCTTCGCGGTGTCGATGGGCATCCGGGCGCTCTACCGGCCCTCGGTGACCGGCGAATCGGCCATGGTGGGGCGGCTCGGGGTGGCGCGCTCGGCGCTGGCGCCCGAGGGGCAGGTGATGATCGACGGCGAGCTCTGGCGCGCGCTGAGCCAGGACGGCGCCGTGGCGGCGGGCGAGTCCGTCAAGGTCGCGGCCATCGATGGCCTCACGCTCAAGGTCACCAGGTCGGCGCAGCGCCCCTAGCACTCCCAGGAGGCCGCACATGGAAGGCGTCCAGTTCCTCTTCGGCATCATCCCGGTTGCAATCATCCTGCTCTACATCTTCTTCTCGTCGTTCCGCATCCTGCGGGAGTACGAGCGGGGCGTCATCTTCCGCTTCGGCCGGCGCACCAATGCCATCTTCAACCCCGGCGGGGACGGCACCGGCCCCGGCCTCGTGCTCCTGATCCCGTTCATCGACAAGATGGTCAAGGTGAGCCTGCGCACGATCACCATGGACGTGCCGCCCCAGGACGTGATCACGCGCGACAACGTCTCGGTGAAGGTGAACGCGGTGATCTTCTTCCGCGTGCTGGACGCGGCCAAGGCGGTCATCAGCGTGGAGGACTATCTCTACGCCACCTCCCAGATGGCGCAGACCACGCTGCGGAGCGTGCTGGGCCAGCAGGAGATGGACGATCTCCTCGCCTCGCGCGAGAAGATCAACGAGGAGCTGACCCGCATCATCGACCAGCACACGAGCCCGTGGGGCGTGAAGGTCGCGGCGGTGGAGGTCAAGAACGTGGACCTGCCGCAGGACATGCAGCGCGCCATGTCCAAGCAGGCCGAGGCCGAGCGCGAGCGGCGCGCCAAGGTCATCAACGCGGAGGGCGAGTTCCAGGCCGCCGCCAAGCTGGGCGAGGCCGCGGAGGTGCTCATGCGCTTCCCGATCGCGGTGCAGCTCCGTTACCTCCAGACGATGCGGGAGGTCGCCTCCGAGCGGAACACCACGACCTTCTTCCCGCTGCCGCTGGATTTGTTCACCCCGCTGCTGCGCGCCTTCGGCTCGGATCCGCAACCGCCCAAGAGCTGAGGCCCGCTGGCCGTCGGGCTTGTCGGACGGGAGCCGGCCGAGTACAATGGGCCGGTCTGACGGGGGGTTAGCTCAGTTGGGAGAGCGCGGCGTTCGCAACGCCGAGGTCGAGGGTTCGACTCCCTTACCCTCCACCAACGTCAAGAAGTGTAGCGAGTCAGGGCCTCTCCATCGCGTGTGCCAATGCGCACTGCCAACGCGATGGAGAGGTTCTCATGTCAGCGGCATTTCCAAGCTGCTGGATTCCGTCCTGCTAGGATCCCTGAGACGCAGGGCCAGCTCCTCCTTGCCGTCTAGAAGAGATCTGTGGAGTATGGAGATCGATCTCGCCCGCAAACGTGGCCGGGTTTGTGGTGGACGGAAGGCTCAGGCTAGCCTCGATCTCAGTCCTCGGCTAACGGACCCACCCCCCGGGAAGCACCATCAGCGCAATGAGCGCGGCGCGGAACTTCCTTGGCGAAAGTTAGTTGAGCGTGACGGCATAGCCACGCGGCACCATGCACTTCTCAAACTGCTGCCACCCCTCATTACTCCAACGGTGTGTCGCATCAGCACAGGCCTTGAGGTCGTTCGCTATCACTTCAGCGGGTTGGCGAGGCT
>JALYNS010000076.1 GCA_030773035.1 Chloroflexota bacterium | reverse complement strand
GATGTGGAGCGACCAGTCGCGGTCGTTGCGGGCGAGCTTGTACCAGTAGCACGGGAACTCGACCACGCGCTCCCATTGCCAGAGCAGCGTGGTCTTGCCGTAGCCGGCGTCTGCGGCGATCACGATCGCGCGGCAGTTGGCATTGTCGCTCAGCCACTCGAGCAAGCGAGGCCGGCGCAGCGTGGGGGTCACGTAGTGCGGCGGTGTGATCTTGTTGTGGATCAGCGGGTAGACGTACTGGATGTCCGACATGAGGTCGGTCGCTCCGATGTGGGCGTGTGACGACGGACCCCGTGGGACGCGCCCCCCGCGACCCCGCCGGTTCCGGCGAGGGTACCCCTCGACCGATTATCAGCGCATTACTGGCCGATGGTCTACAGTCGGAATCGAACCATGCGCGCCTTCATCGGTCTTGGCGGAAACCTGCCGGGCACCGGCGCAGCCTTCGAGAGCGCGGTGGCGGAGCTGGGCACCATTGGCCAGGTGATCCGCGCCTCGAGCCTGTACCGGTCGACGGCGCGTGACCTGTTCGACCAGCCCGATTTCACGAATGCGGCACTGGAGCTACAGACCGATCTCGAGCCGGTCGACATCCTCTTCGCACTCAAGCGACTGGAGCTGACCCTTGGGCGCGACCCCCAGGGGATGCGCTTCGGGCCGCGGCTGATCGACCTGGACATCCTGGCCTTCGACGGCAAATGCATGGCCGATGCAGAGCTGGAGCTGATCGTGCCCCATCCGCGCCTGGTGGAGCGACGCTTCGCACTCGAGCCGCTGGCCGAGCTCGACCCCGGGCTGCGGCCGTGGCGTGGGTGCGACGATCTTCGGGTGGACGTCGCGGTCGTCGACTTGCTGCCGAGCGTCGCCGAGCAGGAGGTGACCCGCATCGCCGGGCCGGAGTGGGCCGACTAGAGGCGCACCCTCGGCGGCTGCTTGGCGTCCCACATGTGGACGGTGTCGATGAAGCGGACAATGCCCCGCGAGTGGCTCATCAGCAACGAGTGTGTTCGCGCGCCGCCGCCGAAGAAGCGGACACCGCGCAGGAGCTCGCCATCGGTGACGCCGGTGGCGCAGAAGACGACGTTTTCGCCAGGCGCCAGGTCATCGGTGAAGTAGACCCGTTCTGTGTCGTCGACGTCGACGCCCATGGTTCGGGCGCGCTCCTTCTCCTCGTCGGAACGCCAGCGGAACTGCGCCTGGATCTCGCCGCCCAGGCACTTGAGGGCAGCCGCGGTCAGCACGCCCTCGGGCGCGCCGCCGGTCCCCATCACGGCATGCACGCCGGTGCCCGACACCGCGACCGAGATGCCGGCTGTCAGGTCGCCATCGGTGATGAGCTTGATCCGCGCCCCGGTGGCTCGCACCTCCTCGATCAGGTCCTTGTGGCGCTCGCGCTCCAGGATCACGACGGTGATATCGAACGGGGCGCGTCCCAGGCGCTCGGCGATGGTGGCGATGATGACCGCCGCGGGGTCGTTGATCGAGACATGCCCCGCCACCTGCGGCCCGACCACCAGCTTGCGCAGGTAGGTGTCGGGGGCGTGCATCAGGCCGCCAGGCTCGGCCGCGGCCAGCACCACCGTGGCGTTCGGTGAGCCCGTGGCGACCAGGTTGGTGCCCTCCAGCGGGTCGACCGCGATGTCGACGAAGACCGCCGCGTCGGGGTTGCCGACCTGCTCACCGATATAGAGCATCGGCGCCTGGTCCCGCTCCCCCTCACCGATGACGATGGTCCCGCTGATCTCCGCCTCTTCCATCGCCGTGCGCATCGCCTCGACGGCGGCATGGTCGGCGGCCATCCTGTCGCCGCGACCCATCAGGCGGGCAGCTGCGATCGCCCCGGCCTCGGTGGCCGCGACCGCCTCGACGGTGATGAGCTTGTCCATTGGGGCGGATTATCGGGGCCTGATGGTCGGAAGGCCAGAGCGGTCTCGGCTATGCAGGCTCGTCGGAAGGCGACTTGGCACCATCCGGCCAGGCCGCGATGCAGACCTTGTTGCCGGCGCGGTCGGCGAGGATCCAGCTGCCCGGCGCATTTGAGTCATCGACGATGCGGCCGCCGGCCGCGAGCGCCGCTGCCAGCCGGGCATCGGCGTGCTCCCGCGCGACCGATACGTCCACGTG
>JALYNS010000075.1 GCA_030773035.1 Chloroflexota bacterium | reverse complement strand
GCGGCCGCCCGCACCCGGTCGCGCGTCTCGGCGACCATTGTCTGGAGCTGCTCCCGGGTTGCGGCGCCGGTCTCGATCAGCCGTCGGGCGTTCCGCAGCAGCGGATCACGCGACTCGTTCTCGACGATCTCAGCGGTGGACCGATAGGTCTGCTCGGCGTCGCTGCCGGCGTGTCCCCACAGCCGGACGGTGGGCAGGTGAAGGAATGCGGGGCGGCGGGCGCCGCGCACGAAGCGGACCGCCTCGGCGACCGCGTCCCAGACCTCGTCGATCTCGCCTTCGGCCAGGTCGTAGCGCAAGTGCTCGAGGTGGCCGAAGGAGGATGCGAGCCAGCCTTCGGGGGTCGGCACGCTGATGCCGGTCCCGTTGTCCTCGCACACGAACAGGATCGGCATCGGCAGGCCGATGCGGACCGCGTAGCGGGCGGTGTTGATCGCCGCCAGGGCGGTGGCGTGGTTGGCGCTGGCATCGCCGAATGAGCAGAGGACGATGGCGTCGTCGGGCAGGTCGGTGGCAACCCCGAGGCGACGGGCTCGCGCCAGGCTGAAGGCCAGGCCCATTGCCTTCGGCAGGTGGCTGGCGATGGTCGAGGTCTGGGGAGGCACCCACAGCGGCCGGCTGCCCCACACCTTGTGGCGGCCCTCGGCGATCGGGTCGTCCCGGCTGGCCACAATGCCGAGCAGGGCGTCAAAGGCAGGGGTCTGCCCGTGCAGCTGGCGGGCACGAGCCATCATCAACGCGCCCGACCGATAGTGCAGGAAGGCCGGGTCGTCGATCCGCAGCTGGGCGCCGACCACCACGTTGTTCTCGTGGCCGGCGCTGCTGATGGTGTAGAAGCTGCGGTTCGTCTTCTTCAGCTCGCGCGCCGCCACGTCCAGCTGCCGAGAGAGGAGCTGGTCCTCGAACAGCTCCACCGCCTTCCGGGCGCTGAGGCCGCTGCCCTCGCGCAGAGGGTCGTCGCCGGACAGCGTGGCCGCCGAAGCGGCCGCCTGGGCCAGGTACGCGTCGAGAGACGCCTCGACGATGGCGACGCGGTCGAAGGTCATGCGGATGCGGCTCTCGCTGGTGATCGGCGGGGGAGGGCATGGCCATGATACCCGTCGAGTAAGCGCCTGATAAGCGGGTAGTAAGGCCCGCCGCTGTCTCCTGACCGCGCACCCATCGGCCCTCGCTCTTGGGCAGCCGAGCAGGTGCGCACGAGGGTACGGAGATGACGCACCGCGATTGCGGGCTCGGCGCTCATACCGGGGGCGGCTGGCCGGCCTGAGTGGGCCAGGGCAATCGTCGAGGGCTCAGGCGCCAAGCGAGATCAGGACGATGCCAGCGACCCCCAGCACCACCGCCACCAGGCCCAGCCGGGGGAGCGCCTCGCCGAGGAGGGCACGCGCCAGGAGCATCGTCGTAAGGGGGTAGGTGCCCGATAGCGCCGCCGCGATGCCCACCGGGATGGTGGCGAAGGCGAGAACGACCATGGCGTTGGCGGCGACGTCCATCAGCCCAGCGATGGCGATCAGTGGCAGCACCGGGCGCAGCCCGGACCTGTCGGAGCGCAGGAGGAGGGCGCCACCGCCAAGGAGGAGCGACGCAGAGCCGCGGGCGGCAACGAGCGCCCAGAGCTGATCGTGCTCCGCCGCGCGGTCGAGGAAGACGAACCACAACCCGAAGCCGAGGGCGGCGACGACCGCCAGCAGGATGGCGTCTCGGTTGACACCGCGGGTCGTTGCGCCGCTGGCTGCGGCGACGGCGGCCAGTGCGCAGCCGGCGCCCACGAGTTGCAGGGCCTGCACGCTGTTGCCCAACAACACGGTGCCGATGGCGAGCGGGATGAGCACGCCGCCGACCCCGGAGACCGCGGAGACGAGCCCCATGGCGCCCAGCGACAAGGCACGGTAGAGGGCCGCGAGTCCGAGCCCTCCGAAGAGGCCGCCGATCGCCCCGAGGACCAACGTCTCGGCGGCAGGCGCTTCGGGGCGCAGGATGACGACCGCGCCGAGCAGCAGCAGGAAGCCCACCACCTGGGCGCCCGCCGTGACCAGCATGCCCCCCGCGCGCTTCGCCGCCAGGCCGCCCGCAACATCGCCGGTGCCCCACGCAACGGAAGCTCCGACTCCGAGCAGCACTCCGGGTTCCACCGCGCGTACCTCCCACGACCCGTTCGGCGCACCGCTGCCAGGGTCGTCGGGGACTCTAGCAGCCTCCGCAGATCGGCTTGACAGGCGGCGGGCCGGACCGCCACAGTGCGCCAACGTGACCCTCGCGCCGATGAGTGCCCCGCGCGCCCCAACCGCCGTCCCGACTGAACGCGGGCCGGCCGGCACCGTTCCCGCCGTTCGGCTGGAGCGCCTGGTGAAGCGCTACGGCGAGGTTGAGGCGGTCACAGGCATCGACCTCGATATTGGCGACGGCGAGTTCTTCTCGATGCTCGGGCCGTCCGGATCGGGGAAGACGACCACGTTGCGCATGATCGCCGGCTTCGAGACGCCGAGCGAGGGACGGATCCTGCTGCATGGCAAGGACGTCACCGGCATCCCGCCATTCGATCGCGACGTGAACACCGTCTTCCAGGACTACGCCCTCTTCCCCCACATGACCGTGGCCGAGAACGTGGCGTACGGCCTGATGGTCCGCAAGACCCCGGCCCCAGAGCGCACGGCGCGCACGAAGGAAGCGCTGCGCATGGTGCGGTTGGAGGGCTACGAGAAGCGCCGCCCGGCCCAGCTGTCGGGCGGCCAGCGCCAGCGCGTGGCGCTTGCGCGCGCCCTTGTCAACCGCCCCCGCGTGCTCCTCCTCGACGAGCCGCTCGGCGCACTCGACCTCAAGCTCCGCGAGGAGATGCAGATCGAGCTGAAGGCGATCCAGGGCCAGGTCGGCATCACCTTCATCTATGTCACCCATGACCAGGAGGAGGCGCTGGTCATGAGCGATCGAATCGCTGTCTTCAACCGCGGCCGGATCGAGCAGGTTGGTACCCCGGCGGACATGTACGAGCACCCCGCCACGACCTTCGTGGCGGGCTTCGTGGGGACATCGAACCTGCTCACCGGCGAGGTCGCGCGGGCGGTCATCGGCTCAGACGGCTCGTTCACCGTGCGACCCGAGAAGATCCGCATGGGGCAGCCCTCGGATGAGGCCGCCGAAGATGAGCAATCAGCACTCGGAAACGTGCGGGAGGTCGTGTACCTTGGCTCCGACACGCGCTATATCGTGGGACTCGACGTTGGTGGTGAGCTGGTCGTGACCCAGCAGAACCTGCAAACGTCATCGATGCAGGTGCTCGCCGCGCAGGGCCGGGCGGTCCGGCTCATCTGGAAGCGGGAGCATGTGCTGGGCCTGGCCGGCGGTCGGGCATCAATGGGGGATCTAGTGGGAGTTGAGGATCAATGAGAACTTTCCGAATCACGGCTCTCTTCGCGAGCGTTGCGCTGGTGGTGACCGCCTGCGGGACAAGCCTCCCGTCGGGGATGCTCGCCGAACTAGGCGAGGGTGAAGGCGAGCTGAACCTCGTCATCTGGGCAGGCTATGCCGAGGACGGATCGGCCTATCCCGAGTTCGACTGGGTGACGCCATTCGAAGAGGAGACTGGCTGTATCGTCAACTCGACCCCGATGGCCGACTCTGCTGCCGGTGTGCAGCTCCTTCGGTCCGGCGAGTACGACGGCGGCTCGTTCTCCGGTAACGCAACCGACCGGCTGATGGCGGCCGGAGACGTCGCGCCGGTGAATGTCGATCTCCTCCCGAACTACGAGAACGTGTTCGCCGGCCTGAAATTGAAGCCTCACAACTCGCTCGAGGGGGTTCCCTATGGCGTGCCGCACGGTCGCGGACCGAACCTCCTGATCTGGAACACCGAGGAGGTCGACACGCAGACCACGTGGGATGGCATCTGGGAGAACGCGGGCGATTACGAGGGCAAGCTCAGCATCTTCGATTCGCAGGATTTCATCGCCGATGCCGCCCTGCACCTGATGGCCACCCAGGAAGACCTGGGCATCACCAACCCCTATCAGCTCACCCAGGCGCAGTTCGATGCAGCGATTGCGCTCCTGGAGGAGCTGTTCAGCCATGGACCCCAGTTCTGGTCCGGAGCAACCTTCACCGAGCAGATCACTGCCTTCGCCGCGGGTGACGTGACCATCGGGACGACGTGGGAGTACCAGGTCCAATCCCTGCTTGTCGAGGCGGCTCCGGTCGAGGCCATCAAGCCCGCCGAGGGAACGACCGGATGGTCCGATACCTGGATGATTTCCAGCGAGGCTGCGCACCCGAACTGCATGTACATGTGGATGAACCACATGATGTCGGCCGAGGCCAACTCGCAGGCAACGGTGTTCTTCGGCGAGGCGTCGACAAGCCCGCAGGCGTGTGC
>JALYNS010000074.1 GCA_030773035.1 Chloroflexota bacterium | reverse complement strand
GGCCTGAAGGGACTCGCGGCGTTCGCCACGGCTGCCAGGGCGGCGGGCCTGTTGGCCAGGGGCGATGTGACCGAGGGCCTGGCACTGGCGGACGAGGCGGCGCTGACTGCCATCAGCGGCGAGCTGGATCCGTTCGAGGCTGGAGGCGTCTTCTGCGCGACGATCGAGGCCTGCGCAGGGATCGGGGATGTGTGGCGCGCCCTCGAGTGGACCGAGGCGCAGGATCGCTGGTGCAAGCGAGAGGGCATCAACGGCTATCCGGGCATGTGCCGGCTGTTCCGATCCGACGTCAAGCGGTTGCACGGCGCCTGGCCGGAGGCGGAGGCGGAGGCCAGACAGGCGTCCACCGAGCTGCTTGGATTCATCCCCGGCGCGGCAGGCCTGGCTCTCTACCAAGTGGGGGAGATCCGCCTGCGCCGTGGCGACCTGCCCGCCGCCGAGGAGGCGCTGCTGGGCGCCCACGGCCTGGGACAGGACACGGAGCCGGCGCTGTCTCTGCTGCGGCTCGCGCAAGGGAAGGTGGCGGCTGCGGCAGAGTCGATCCAGCGCGCTCTTACCGAGCCGGGACGACCATCCTGGCGTGCCCCGACCGATAGCGCCGTGTATCGGCTCATGCTGCTCCCGGCGCAGGCCGAGATCCTGCTGGCCGCAGGCGACGTGGCGGGGGCAAGGGCAGCCGCCGACGAGCTGTCGGCATTGGCCGACCGATTCGCCACCCCATCCATCAAGGCAAGCGCCGCGTCCGCCGAAGGAACCGTCGCACTCGCCGAAGGGAATGTCGCAGGTGCGGGGACGCGTCTGCGCGAAGCGATTGGGCTCTGGACGGGAATGAGTGCCCCGTACGAGGTCGCGCGCGCACGGATGGCACTTGCCGAGGCCTATCGGGCAGAGGAGCAGGTGGACCGGGCCGCGATCGAGGCACGCACCGCACGGGATGCCTTCGAACGGCTTGGCGCGGCATTGGACATCCGTCGAGCAGACGCCCTGGTGAGTGAGCTTGCCGGTGGGACCGGCGCCACGCCGCTGGGGATGGCCACAGCCCGGGTTGCGCGCGTTTTCATGTTCACCGATATCGTCGACTCCACCCGCCTGGCGGAGACGCTCGGCGACCAGGCCTGGGACGGAGTCATCCGGGCGCACGACAAGACCCTGCGCGCGGCCGTCGCGGAGCAGGGCGGGGAAGAGGTCAAGGCCACCGGTGACGGCTTCTTCCTGGCCTTCGCCGATGCGGACCAGGCCATCAACGCGGCGGTCGCGATCCAGCGACGGCTGGCCGAGCAGCGGCGCGCCTCCGGGTTCGCGGTGACGGTCCGGATCGGGATCCATGGGGCGGAGGTGAATCGGGTCGGCCTCGACTACACCGGATCGGGCGTGAACCAGGCGTCGCGAGTCGGCGCCGAAGCCGATGGCGGGGAGATTCTCGTCAGCGCGACCACGCTCGACGGCGCGCGGCACTCGTTCGCGGAGGCTGCCCGCCGCACCGTGAAGCTCAAGGGGCTTTCCGTCCCCGTCGAGGTGGTCTCGATCGACTGGCGCTAGGAGAGCTTCTGACCTACGACCCGGCCGGTCTCCTGACGGGTCAGGCCGCCTCCGCGCGATGCAGGAAGTCGCGCACGGTCGCGATGTACGCCTCACGCTCCTCGACGAAGGCCATATGGCTGCTCTCCTCAAACACGACGAGGTCCGAGCCCGCGATGCCGGCCTGCATATCGGCCATGTGCGATGGCCACATCTCGTCGTGGCGACCGACGGTCAGGAGGGTGGGGACGCGGATCTCACCGAGGCGGTCGGTGATGTCCCAGCCGTCCAGGTTGCCGGTCACCGGGCCAAACTCGCTGGGACCCCACATGGTGAGGTACGGACCCGATCCAAAGCCGGGGCCCATCGAGTACTCGACGTTCGGCGGCCAAGGGTCGGTCCGGCACAGGTGGCGCTTGTAAAAGACCATCGTCGCCGCCGCGTATTCGGGCGTATCGAAGACGCCACGCGCCTCGTGGTCGTCCAGGACGGCCTGCACCTCCGCCGGGAGCCGGCTGCGGAGCACATTCATCTCGCGCACCGCGCGCTCCACGCTGGGCGGTGAGCTGCTGATGGTCAGGCTTTCGAGGCTCGGCTTGCGGTCGAGGGTGTACTGCGTCGCCAGCCATCCGCCCCACGAGTTGCCGAACAGGTGCATCCGGTCCAGCCCCAGCGCCTCGCGCACGGCCGCCACCTCCGCCACCGAGCGCTCAAGGGTCCAGAGTGATGGGTCGTTCGGGCGCTCGGACCGCCCGCAGCCGAGCTGGTCGTAGAAGACCACCATCCGCTCGTCGGCCAGGTCACCCAGCGGGTCGATGTAGTCGTGGGCCATGCCCGGCCCGCCGTGCAGGCAGAGCAGCGGGATGCCACCCTGGCCGATGGTCTGGTACCAGACCTTGCCGCCGGGGACCTCGAGGTTGCCCTCGCGGGTGGGAGGCATCGGTCTAGTCGATGATGGGCGTTGGGTCGTACCCGCGCCAGCCATCGTTGCGACGCAGGAAGAGGCCGGCCAGGAAGGTGAGGATGGACGAGCCGAAGGTGCGAGTGGTGATGTCGGCCACGTCGCGGGTGGGGTCGAGCTCAACGAAGTCGATGGCCGCCACGCGCGGGTCCTGGCCCAGGATGAAGAGGGCCTCGAGCAGGTCGACTGGGTGCAGTCCGTCGGCGGTGGCGGCGGCGGTGCCGGGGGCGTAGCCGAGCTCCAGCACGTCGATGTCGACCGTCACGTAGATGGCGTCCGTCCCCTTGCCGCTGATCTCCAGCGTCTGCTCGATGATCTTCTCGATTCCGGCCTTGCGCATGGCGCGGGCGGTGAAGATGGTGCCTCCCTGGCCCTCCACCCAGCGCTTGTAGTAGCTGGCGTTCATGAAGCCGTGGATGCCCACCTGCACGAGGTTGGATCCCTTGACGCGAACGCCCGATTCGAGGATGCCGCGGATGGGGGTCCCGTTGGTGGGGCCGTGGTCCATGACCCGCACGTCGTTGTGGGCGTCGAAGTGGATCAGGCCCACCTGCTGGTCCGGATGCGCCCCGCAATAGGCCCGGACCGCCGGCGCGGTGATGGCGTGGTCTCCGCCGATGATCAGCGGGAAGAAGCCCTCTGGCTGGGACATCAGAGACTGCAGGGATTCCTGGATGTTGGCCAGACCCCCGACGGGGTCAAGGATTGGCGCCGCCACGTCGCCGATGTCCCGAACCTTCATGGTCGACATGTCGACGTCGTAATCCGGCGTGAAGGTGGTGAAGATGGCCCACGCATCGCGAAGGGCATTCGGCGCGGCGTTGGCGTTGTTGGGCAGGATGGAGGTCTTGGAGAAGGGGACGTTGATGATCCCCACGTCGAGAGGGGAGGCGAAGTCCCACGGTTCGATCCAGTTGTTGACCCGGATCTCGTTGCGGTCGTTCCAGTGGGAGATCCTCCGCTTCTCGGGCAGGAGCAGATGCGGGATGTCGCGGGGCGGGCGCGGGCGTTGGTAGGGAGTGGCGATGGGATGGTCGCTCATGGCATCGGCCCCGATCCACCATGGCCGGGCCGCTCGGGCGGCGGCAGCATGTTCTCGGCCACGAAGGTGTCGGAGAGGGAGCCCAGAGGGTTGTCTCGGGTTGGGAGCCCTTGGACGAAGGGCAGCAGGTCAGTGCGGGCGATCTCGTAGATGCGCCGCAGCTCGGGGACCGGGTTGGCGTGCTCGTCGACTCGCAGATCCCAGAGCGGGAACTCCTCCTTGTCGACGACGAGGAGAGCGGCACATTGCCGGCCGCGCTTGTCGCCACCGGCCGCCTGGCCGGCCTCGATCGCCCGAATCAGGCGCTCGGCAAGGTCGTGGGACTCGGTCTCGGTGAAGGAAGCGGCCATGGCCGACACGGTATCTCCCCGGATCAGCATGTTGCCCTGGGCGGCGAAATCCGGGCCGTTGATGCCGCCGTACCAGGTGGTGCATTCGTCCCCGGAGAAGGTGGCGGAGCGGCCCTGCGCATCGACCGCGCCGACTTGGCGAACCGACTTGCCGGGGTCATCGGCCAGGACGCGGCTCATCGCCTCTGGCGCCGTCAGCCCCTCTTCCATGTACCGCAGCGCGTCGATGGCGAGGTACAGGCTCGGCCAGGACTGGGTCGCCACCGCCCCAACGCCGGCGCGGGCCCAGGTCACCATGCGACCCGCACCAACGTCGGCGGTGGAGACGGCAACGCCGAGTTGGCCGGTGCGCTCGCACCGACCAACGATCGAGAAGGTGGTGAGCGGCCTCACCTTCGGAGCGTTCTAGTAGGTCTGCGCAGGCGCGGCCTCCGGTTCGGTGTGGCCCAGCGCCTCCAGCTCGGCTGCCTCGGAAGCGGCCAGGCGCCGCTCTTCGGTGAGGTCGAGGTTCTGGCAGAGCCACCAGTACACGAGGGCCGAGACCGGCAGGCCGATGAAGAGCGACAGGTCCGCCCCGTCGAGGGCGCGCGCCACCGGACCGAGGAAGATCTCTTCGGCTCCGTTGAAGATCGCGAAGAACGGCACCATCACGGCGATCCCGACGATGTAGGCCAGCAGGCCGCGCCAGTTAAACGCACGGTAGATCCCGTTCCTCTTGAAGATCTCCAGGATGGCGTAGTCGCCGCGCCGGACGAAGAAGAAGTCGACCAGGTTGATCGCTGTCCACGGGATGAGCGAGTAGAGCAGGATCACCAGGAAGACGTTGTAGCTGCCCAGGAAGTCGTCCGGCAGCAGAAGGCTGCCAGCGGTACCGAGCACCAGGATGACGCCGATGGCGATTGCGCGGGTCGTGACGCTCGGCTTGATCGGGACCACGGTGTCGACCGCGGCCAACATGGCCAGCGAGCCGCTGTACAGGTTCAGCGCGATGACCGAGACGAGGCCGACCAGCGCCACGGTGAGCACGACCGTCCCGAAGCCGTTGAAGATCGCGTCGCCTCCGGCAGAGACCGCGCCGATGGACGCCGAGTCCGGGTAGCTCGCCAGCAGGAACGCGCCCAGCGCGATCATCCAGAACGAGCCGGCGGCCGAACCGAAGTAGCTCCAAAGGAAGGTGGAGCGGACGGTCGACGACTTCGGCAGGTAGCGGCTGTAGTCGGATACGTATGGCGCCTGCGAGACCTGGTAGCTGGCCACGATGACAATGACCACCAGGAACGGCGTCCAGGCGAAGTCGCCGGAGACCTGTGATGCGGGCGGGTTGCCCGTGAACAGGACACCGACGGTGAAGATCCCGAACACGAGCAGGAACAGGTAGGTGCCCCACTTCTGGATGAAGTGGATCCAGTCGTAGCCGCCGATGGTCAGGACCAGGGCTGCGGCGGCCATGAGCAGGATGGCGATCTCCTCGCCGATGCCCGTCACCGCGGAGAGCGCGGCGCCGGCGATGATCGTGTTGAAGACGTTGAAGCCGACGTACAGGAACAGGCCGATGGCCTGCGGAATCAACGCCCCGAAGTAGCCGAACTGCGGGCGCGATTGGAGCAGCTGTGGGATGCCCATGCGCGGCCCCTGGACCGAGTGGAAGGCCATGAAGAACGTGCCGAAGAACTCGCCCAGGAGGATCGCGACCAGCACCCAGATCAGCGGAAGTCCCAGGGTCATTGCGATCAGCCCGACCGCCAAGGTTGCCAGGTTCGCGTTACCCAGGAACCATAGGGTGAACTGGTCGGTGACCTTGCCGTGGCGCTCCTTCTGCGGGATGTAGTCGATCGAGTGGACCTCGATGGGGCCAGTCGTGGACCCCTGGGCGCTTGCTGCGGTCATGCTCCCATCCTCACTTCCCCCAACCCTCCTCCAACGCCGCCTTGCGCGGCACCTTGGAATCCTACTCGGGGGCGCAAGAGGCCATCGCTCCGTGGAGTAGGGGGCCGCGGGGGGATAGGCGCTGCTGCGTGGCCCGAATTCCCGCCGACGCTGAGCGTCGATAACGGCCAACCAGGCGTCGCCTGACATCGGTTTCGGGCTTCTCCTTGGCCGCGGCTTGCGCTCAGCGTCGGCGCCCGACAAGAACGGGCCTGTTTGGGCAGGCAGGAGGTTAGGGTCGCGGCCAACTTGGCCGTTACCGACACTGGGCGTCGACAATCGATCTGCGCCGCGACGCTGGGCGTCGACCATCGATCGGCGCCACGGTGAAGGCGGCGCCAGCCGCGCGCCGGGCCGTCGAGGGAGGGACTGATCGGCGTAATGTCCGGGGCGTCATGACCGCCCGACGTCCCCGGATCCATCTGCCGACCTGGCGCACGCGGCGCGGCGCGGGAACCGAGCCGCATGCGCAGGCGCCCGAGGTCTCGATGGAGTCGCGCCATACGCCGGAACAAGCCACGCTGGAGCAGAGCGTGGTCGACGCCGCGATCTACAGGGACGGCAAGCGAGTCGAGAGCCCCAAGAGCGTCGCCGAGACCGCCACGATGCTGCGAGACCAGCCGGGGGCGATGGCCTGGATCGGTCTGTATCGGCCCGATGAGAGCCAGCTGCTGACCCTGGCCGAAGAGTTCAGCCTGCACGAGGTGGCGGTGGAGGACGCGATCGTCGCCCACCAGCGGCCGAAGCTCGAGCGCTACGACGAGACGTTGTTCGTGGTGCTGCGGGCGGCCACCTATCTCGACGAGGCAGAGGAGGTCGAGTTCGGGGAGATCCACGTCTTCATCGGCCCGACCTTCATCGTCACCGTGCGACACAGCCGCACCCCCGACCTGGCCGCCGTGCGGCATCGCATGGAGAACGACCCCGAGCTGCTGAGCCGCGGCCCAGAGGCGGTGCTGTACGCCATCGTCGACAGCGTGGTCGACGGCTACGCCCCGGTGGTGGCAGGGCTCCAGAAGGACATCGACGAGATCGAGACCGAGGTGTTCCGAGGGGATCCGGCGGTCAGCCGGCGCATCTACGAGCTGTCGCGCGAGGTGATCGATTTCCAGCGTTCGGTGCGACCCTTGCTGGCCATGCTGGACGGCCTGACCGCGGGCTCCGAGAAATACGGGACCGATGAGGAGCTGCGCCGCTACCTGCGTGACGTGCATGACCACGCCACCACGGTCGCCGAGCGGGTTGATGGCTTCCGGCAGATGCTCTCCGACATCCTGACCGTCAACGCCACGCTCGTGAACCAGGCCCAGAACGAGGAGATCAAGGCGCTGACCGTGGCGAGCTACCAGCAGAACGAGCAGGTCAAGCGTATCTCGGCCTGGGCGGCCATCCTGTTCGCGCCGACCCTGATCGCGTCGGTGTACGGCATGAACTTCGTCAATATCCCTGAGTTCGACTGGGTTCTCGGCTACCCGCTCGCTCTAGTCCTGATGCTGCTGGTGGGCGGGGGCCTCTACCTGCTCTTCCGTCGCCGCGGCTGGCTCTAGCAGAGGCTGAACTCGCGGGACGGGTCTGGCGGGTGCCTGCCGCTGCCTGAGTCGAGAGCGCCGGGGCGCCCACCATCGGCCTGGCGGCCTATTCTGAAGGCGCCACAGGAGGAATCGGCATGTTCAGGGACACACCGGCGTTTTCCGGATTCTCGGTCGACGACATCGGCAAGGCGAAGGAGTTCTACGGCCAGACACTGGGGTTGGACGCGACCCAGGACCAGGAGATGGGCTTCATCACCCTGAAGATCGCCGGCGGCGCAAGAGTGATGATCTACCCGAAGGAGAACCACGAGCCCGCGACCTTCACGATCATGAACTTCCCGGTGGCCGATATCGAGCGCGCGGTCGACGGACTCGCCGCAAAGGGCGTTCACTTCGAGCGATACGAGATGCCCGGCCTGGATGTCGACGGCAGGGGGATCTACAAGGACGAGTACGGCCCCCGGATCGCCTGGTTCAAGGACCCGGCCGGCAATGTCCTCTCGGTCCTGGAG
>JALYNS010000073.1 GCA_030773035.1 Chloroflexota bacterium | reverse complement strand
GGATCATGCGCACCCGCGTGCCACGCGCCACCGCGACCTCGTTCAGGCAGGCATGCACCTCGTGCTCCCCGCTGGCGCGCAGGAGGGTGGCCGCGATCCGGAATCGGTCCTCCAGCTTGAAGTCGCCGCTCGCGACCTTGGTCAGCGCCTGCTCCAGGTCCCCGGTCTCGACCTTGGCAAGGAATCCGACCCGCCCCAGGTTGACGCCCAGGGTGGGGGCCGCCGAATCACCGATGCCGCGCGCGGCATGCAGGAAGGTGCCGTCACCCCCCAGCACGCAGACCAGGTCCGTACCCGGGCAGGCCGCCGCGATCCGATCACGATCGCTGGCCTCCGAACTCCAGGTCTCGACACCGTGCTCTGAGCACCACGCCTCGGCCCGCTCAAGGGTGGCGCGCGCCTGGGGATTGGTCGGGTTGAAGGCGAAGCCGAAGCGCATCACTCGCCGGCCCGCAGCCTCGTGGCGATCTCCTCCACCCCCTTGCGCAGCGCCGCCAGCTCGGCGGCCAGCTCGTCGGGGGTGATGGCCGCGTAGGACCGATCCAGGCCGGCCGCGATCAAGGCCCGCATCAGGCTCGACGGGGAGACGCTGCGGCTGCGGGCAACCGCCTCGACCCGCGCGAGCAGCGCATCGGGCATGCGCAGGGAGACGATCTCCCGCATCGTGTCGGGCGCTGGCTCGTGGATCGGGTCCGGGAGCGCCGCAAGGTCCTCGAAGACGCTCATCTGCTCGGCAGCCGGGGCGCGCTTGCCCTTCATGCCCGGCATCGTACTGCGCCCGTCATACGGGCGATGGCACCGCGGCGTCCACGTGCAGCGCCCAGCCGGGATTCGCCCCGGCGCCGATACGTAGCAGGGCGAGGAACTCGCGGTTGCCGTCGGCGCCCGCGAGCGGCGAGGTGATGAGCGTCACGGGCGAGAAGCCCGCCTGCGCCGCGTGTTCGGCGAATGCCAGGAGCACCTCCCGATGCGTCGAGGGGTCTCGGACCACTCCGCCGCGCGGTACTGCCTCGCGACCGGCCTCGAACTGCGGCTTGACCAGCGCGATGACGCGACCCGCATCGGCCAGGAGGCCGCGCACGGCCGGAAGCACGAGGCGAAGCGAAATGAAGGAGAGGTCGAGCGTGGCGAGTTCGATCGGCTCAGGAAGCGCCGCCAGCGTCCGCAGGTTGGTGCGCTCCATGCTGACCACCCGCGGATCGCGCGCAAGGCGGTCGATCAGCTGGCCGCGACCCACGTCGACCGCGTACACGATCCGAGCTCCGCGGGCCAGCAGGAGGTCGGTGAAGCCGCCGGTCGAGGCGCCGGCGTCGAGGCACGCCAGCCGGGCGGGATCGATCCCGAAGGCGTCCAGTGCAGCCTCGAGCTTCCCCGCCGCTCGCGACGCCCAGCGCGGCCGTTGCAGCACCCTGACGAGGACATCATCGGCGACCAGCTGCCCCGCCTTGAGAGCCCGGCTGCCGGCCCCGGCCATCTCGACCTCGCCTGCGAGGAGCAGCGCCTGCGCGGCGGCACGCGACGGTGCCAGTCCGCGATCGACGAGCAGCTGATCGAGGCGAAGCCGGGTCACGCCGGTCAGGCGGCGCTGACGCCCGACGCTTCGTCCGGCTCGGCCTGCGCGTCCGGCTCGGAAAGGCCGAGCGCCTCGCTGATCTGGGACAGGATCCCCGGCACGTCGATCAGCTGTTGGCGCCGCAGGTCCTCCACGGCTCCGTGATGCACGAAGCCCTCGGCCAGCGCCACCTTCAGCAGCGGGACGCTCATCCCCGCCCGGTTGAGCGCATCCAGCACACCGTCCCCGAAGCCACCCATGGCGGCGCTCTCCTCGGCGGTGACCACCAGCCGCCGCCCTTCGGTCTGCGCCACGATCAGCGACTCGTCCAAGGGCTTGGCCCAACGGGCGTTGATCACCGTCGAGGCGAGGCCGTGATCTCGCTCGAGTGCCTCGGCCACCCGCATCAGCCGCTGCACGATCGGCCCGAAGCCGACCAGCAGCAGGTCGCCGCCGGTGCGGAGCACTTCACCACGGCCGATATCGAGCCTCTCGCCGTCACGGTCGGGCAGATCCTCGCCCGGATCACGCGGGTAATGCAGGCTGATCGGTCCGGCATGCGCCAAGGCCGTCACCACCATGTCGCGCAGCTCCTGCTCATCCTTTGGCGAGCCGATCGCCAGGTTCGGCAGGGCGCGCTGCGCGGAGAGGGTGAACATCCCCTGATGGCTCGTCCCATCCTCTCCGACGAGGCCGGCACGGTCGATCGCCAGCAGCACCGGCAGGTCGTTCTGGCAGATGTCGTGGACCAGCTGGTCATAGGCGCGCTGGCTGAAGGTCGAGTAGAGGGCCACCACCGGTCGCTTGCCGCCCAGCGCCAGGCCGGCGGCCATCGTGACGGCGTGCTGCTCGGCGATGCCGACATCGAAGAGGCGGCCCGGGAAGCGCGCGCCGAATCGGGCGAGGCCGGTCCCGGTCGGCATGCCGGCGGTAATGGCGCAGATCCGATCGTCCACGGCCGCCAGCCGCACCAGCTCCTCGGCGAAGGTGGCGGTGTAGGTCTTCGGGCGTCGGCGCGGCTCGGACTCGGGGGGCAGCGGCTCCTCGGTCGGGTCAATGAGCGGCAGGTTCATCGGGGGCAGGCTGGCGCCGTGGAAGCTGACGCTGTCCATCTCGGCAGGCCCATAGCCCTTGCCCTTGATCGTCTTGACGTGGACCAGCACTGGCCCCGGCAGGGCGAAGGCGCGCTCGAAGCTCTGCTCCAGCTCGGCCCGGTTGTGGCCGTCGAGGACCCCGATGTAGGTGAGCCCCATGTCCTCGAAGAAGCCCACGTTCGCCCACGATCTCTTGAATCCCTCCTTGGCGAAGGCCAGCGCGCTGAATAATGGCTTGCCGATGAGCGGGATCCTGGGCAGCACCCGCTGTGTGAGCGACTTGGTCTCCTGGTAGGCGCGCGTCAGGCGCAGCTTGTTGAGGCGAGTCGAGAGGCCGCCGACGGACGGGCTGATGCTCATCTCGTTGTCGTTGAGCACGATCAGCATGCGATGCCTGGAATCGCCGAGGTGATTCAGGGCCTCGAGGGTGAGGCCTGTCTGGATGGCGGCGTCACCCACGCAGACCGCGATCCTCTGGCGTCGATCCGGGTCCTTCTCGGGTCGCAGGTCGCGCGCGGCCGCCAGACCGACCGCGATGCTGACCCCGGTCCCGGCGTGGCCACCGTCGAACACGTCGTGCTCGCTCTCGCTGCGCCGCGGGAAGCCACCAACGCCCCCAACCTGGCGCAGGGTGTGGAACTGGTCGCGTCGCCCAGTCAGCAGCTTGTGGGCATACGCCTGGTGGCCGGTGTCCCACACGATCCGGTCGCGCGGGGAGCTCATGACCCGGTGCAGCGCAAGCGTGACCTCGACCGCGCCCAGCGAGCTCGCAAGGTGACCGCCCGTGTGCTGCACGGTGCGGATCATCTTCTCGCGCAGCTCCGTAGCGAGCGTCTCAAGCTCTGCGCTGCTCAGACCGCGCAGCTGGGCCGAATCGGTCAGGGTGTCGAGGATCGGCAAGCGTGTCTCCCAAGAAATGAGGCGCCCGAAAGTATAGGCGAGGGCTCCACCGGCATCAGTCGCGGGACCTGCTCAGCCCTCGGGTTCGGTAGATCCCGCCTCGTCCAGGGCCTCGCCACCGGCGGCATCGAGGCCGCGCCCCAGCTGGCTGATCGTCAGCTCCGCGTCCCGCAGCCGCGTCTCGGCGGCGGCGTGGAGGTGCAGGGCTTCGCGATAGCGGGCGATGCTCTCCTCGAGCGGCAGGTTTCCCGCCTCGAGCGCCTGGACGATGCGCTGCAGCTCCGCGACAACCTCGTCGAAGGGGCGGGTGGCGAGCTCATCGGGTGTCGTCGGATCGGTCATCGCAGGATCTCCTCGTCGGCGTCGCTGGTCGCCTCCACGCGGGTTGTCACGGTACCGCGTGCGACCACCACCTCGAGTGGCTCCCCGACCCGGGCCTGTGCCGGATCTCGCACGATGCTGCCGTCCGCCAGGCGCGCCACCGCGTAGCCCCGCTCCAGGGTGGCCAGCGGGGAGAGGGCGCGCAGCGCATCACCCAACCCGACGAGCGCCGCCCGCTCGCGGGCCGTGCGCGCGACGAGGGCGCGGTGCCCGCGATCGACCAGCTCCGCGG
>JALYNS010000072.1 GCA_030773035.1 Chloroflexota bacterium | reverse complement strand
CGTCGACACCGGTGGTGCCGATTGCCAGCAGCCCACCGATCAGGCCGGAGGTGGCGGTCATGGTGAAGACGCCCGCTCGGGTGATGATCAGCCACTTGCTGACCGCGTCCATCTCCACGCCATCGGGCAGGCTGGGGTGGCTCATCACGTAGCGCCAGTTGCTGAGTCGCTGGGCGAAGGTTGTCATGCGCGGATTCTAGCGGGGGGCGCGGATTCTCCTCAGGAGATCGGCTCGAAGCGCGCGGTGAAGTGGCGCAGCTGGGCCGGCTGGTCGACGATGTGGAAGCCGCGAAGGTCCGGCGCCCCGCGCGCGACATGGCGCACCACCTCGATCACGTAGTCGACGTGCGACTGGGTGTAGACCCGGCGCGGGATGGCGAGCCGCACCAGCTCCATCGGGCCGGGCGTCTCCGTGCCGTCGGGATGCATCCCGAACATGACCGTGCCGATCTCGCAGCCACGGATCCCTCCCTCGCGGTAGAGGGCCACGGCCAGCGCCTGGCCGGGATACTGGAGCGGCGGGATCTGAGGCAGCAGAGCCGCGGCGTCGACGTAAACGGCGTGGCCACCGATCGGCTGCACGCAGGGAATGCCGCTCTCTACCAGCGCCTCGCCCAGGTACGCCGTGGAGCGGATCCGGTAGCGCAGGTAGTCCTCGTCGACGACCTCGCGCAGCCCCTGGGCGATCGCCTCCAGGTCGCGACCCGCAAGGCCGCCGTAGGTGGGGAATCCCTCCGTCAGGATCAGCAGGTTGCGGGCGGCCTCGGCCCAGGAGTCGTCGTTGAGCGCCAGCCAGCCCCCGATGTTGGCGATCGCGTCCTTCTTGGCTGACATCGTCATCCCGTCTGCCAGCGACGCCATCTCGCGCACGATCTCGGGGATCGATCGGTCCGCGTATCCCGCTTCGCGCTGCTTGATGAACCAGGCGTTCTCCGCGAAACGGCAGGCGTCGAGGAAGAGGGGCAGCCGGTATCGGTCGCAGATCTCGCGCACGCCGCGAAGGTTCTCGAGGCTGACCGGCTGACCGCCGCCGGAGTCGTTCGTGACGGTGACCATCACGAGCGGCACGTCGGCACCGCGCTCGCGGATGAAGGCGTCGAGCGCGGCCAGGTCCATGTTTCCCTTGAACGGATGGATGACCGATGGGTGCCGCCCCTCCTCGATCACCAGGTCGACCGCCTCGGCTCCCGTGTACTCGACGTTCGCCCGGGTCGTGTCGAAATGCGTGTTGCTGGGGATCGCCTTGCCGGGTCCGCCGACCACGCTGAAGAGGATCTTCTCAGCCGCCCGCCCCTGGTGGGTGGGGATCACGTGTTTGAACGGGAAGAGGGACTGAACGCTCTCCAAGAAGCGGAACCAGGACGGCGAGCCGGCGTAGGACTCGTCGCCGCGCTGGATGCCGGCCCATTGCTCGGCCGACATCGCGCCGGTCCCGGAGTCTGTCAGCAGGTCGATGATCACGTCGGCGGCGTGGAGGTTGAAGAGGTTGTAACCGGCCTCGCGCAGGTGCCGCTCGCGCTCCTCGACCGAGGTCATCCGGATCGGCTCCACGCTCTTGATCCGGAACGGCTCGATGATCGTCTGCCAGCGCTCCATGGCGCGGAGCATACGGGCTGGACCGATGCGCGGACTCGTAGCCGTGGGAAGGTCAGGCTCTCGAAGATCCGCTGGGCCTGGAGCTGGAATGCGTCCGCCGGGGCTCATCGCCTCCGGGCGAACCTTCAGCGCGGCGTGTGCTCGCGTCGGTGCAGGCGTTTGATGAGCGCGTGCATGATCGGCACCGCCATCTCGGGGTGCGCCTCGAGCAACGGCACAAACTCCCAGGCCGCGAACAGGATGCACTCCGTTTCCTCGACGGCCACGACACTCGCCGTCCGGGCGTGGTGCTCGATCAGCGCGAGTTCGCCGAAGAAATCGCCGACATGCAACTCACCGGGGGTCGGGTCCTGCTCGCCGTCCTTCTCAGCTCGCGCATGGCCGCGGAGAATCACGTACAGCGCCACCGCGGGGGTATCCTGCTTAATGATCCAATCGCCGGGCGCATAGACGCGACGAGTGCCCGCTTCGGCCAGTCGCTTGATGATCTTCTTATCAAGGCCGGCCAGGAGTGGGGCCGCTGCGAGGGTCTGCTCAACGTCCACGGCATCTCCTCTGGTGGGCTCGAATCGTGCGGGTCGCGGCGTCATCGTAGTCGAGCCCGGCCGTTTCGCATATCCCCAGCTGATGCTCCGTCGGGGCATGATGTGCGCCACGCAGAAGGAGGGGTTCGACGATGGACCGATGGGCGTCGCTCGGCGGCGAGGTTGCG